>SCUG01000215.1 GCA_004297645.1 Saprospiraceae bacterium
ATAACTTCTCACTTTCGAGCGGGCGGGTTTTGAAACCCGCCGGTTTAGAAAGTAATAGAATGTCGGGTTTCAAAACCCGCCCGCTCAAGACCAACCCTGAGAAGTTATTTTTTCAACGTTACTAAGGTGCATCGAGGGCGGCGGGGGCGGGCAAAAAATCATTCATCATTTCCAACTATCCCCCATCTTTGTACCGCCACAGAAGATAACAAGCATAGGACCGGTAGGGCTGCCAGGGCGTCGCTATTTCAACCATCTTTTCTTTGAGGGCTTTTCCTTTTTCTTCTATCCCGTATAACCCGGCGATGGCATTTTGGATGCCGAGGTCATCCACGGGGAGTACATCGGGCCGCTGTAGGGTGAACATCAGTATCATCTCCACCGTCCATTTCCCCACACCTTTTATTTGCGTGAGGTATTGAATGACTTTGTCATCCGGCATCGCACGGAGCTTATCTTCACTGACATTTTCGTTTTCAAAAAAAGCCGCCACGTTTTGCAAGTAAGCTGCTTTTTGGCGGGAAAGCCCCGCTGTCCGTAAGGTTTCCAATCCCAGGTTTTGCAGTTCCCCGGGCTGTGGGTTTTGGTTGTGAAATAAATCCAGAAACCGGCTATGAATGGTTGCCGCTGCCTTACCTGAAAGCTGCTGGCCAACGATGGAGCGTAGCAAATCGAGATACACTCCTTTGGAAGTGGAAAATTCCGGAAAGGGAATATTTTGAACCAGCGGTCTTAAAACGTGGTCTTTCAAAAGATGCTGTGTGATGGTGTTTTGCATCGTTGTCTTTTTTGTTTCTGTCGTTTGGCACAAAATAGGAATTCCCTGACGAAAGATTATTTGACCCGCAGCAAACCCGTTCCAAAAATTAGTCTTATCGCTAAAAAATTGCCAACATTGCCCCAACTTGAAGGCAGTCACCATGATTTTTCTACCTGTATTCACTACCCGCAAACGTCCTATACTCATCGCCGGTCCATGCAGTGCCGAAACGGAAGAGCAAGTACTCGCCACTGCCAAGGCTCTTGTCCCTCAGGGAATCGATTTATTCCGGGCGGGCATCTGGAAACCGCGCACCCGGCCGGGCACCTTTGAAGGTGCAGGCATTGACGGCCTGCATTGGTTAGAGCGGGTCAAAGAAGAAACTGGCTTGCGCGTGACCACAGAAGTGGCCCGTGGTGAACATGTGGAGGCCGCCCTCAAATACAATATCGACGTGTTGTGGATTGGCGCCCGCACTTCTGTCAATCCTTTCTCCGTACAGGAAATCAGCGACGCACTGTCCGGCCTCGACTTACCTGTTTTAGTAAAAAACCCCATCAACGCCGACCTCGAACTTTGGATTGGTGCTATTGAGCGAGTGTACAAGGCGGGCATCCGGCGCATCGCCGCCGTGCACCGCGGTTTTTCAAAATATGGCGAAAAAAACTACCGGAATGTTCCACTTTGGCAAATTCCCATGGAGCTGAAGAGGCTCTTCCCTACGCTGCAAATCATCTGCGACCACAGCCATATCTGTGGCCGTCGCGAAACCTTGGCCGCCGTTGCCCAACGGGCGCTCGATCTGAACTTCGATGGTCTGATGACGGAGGTACACCCAAGTCCCGGCGACGCCTGGAGCGATGGCCGTCAACAAGTCACCCCTGAACAGTACGCTGAAATGGCCGCCAGGCTCATCATGCGCAGACCCGGTACCGATGACGAACAGTTTTGGCGGGACCTCGATCACCTCCGGCAGCAAATCGACGAAATAGACGATGAGGTGTTTGAGCTGTTGAGTTCGCGCATGCACCTTTCAGAACTAATTGGTGGGTTTAAGCGGCAAAGCAATATCTCTATTTATCAGCCAACGCGCTGGAACCGCATACTGGAAAGGGTCTTATCGAAGGGAAAATCATTGGGGTTGCACGAAGAATTCGTCTCAGCAGTCATAGATGCCATCCACCAGGAGTCTATCATCCACCAGGCCAGTGTCATGAACCGAACGGGCGAAAAAGCTCCAAAAAAATAAGGATGTGAATATTGAATGGCATTGTACGAAGAATGTCAGGATGGTCTTTTCTCAAATTCTTCTCCGGAATTTTTGACCAACAAATAAATTTTCTCATCTTAGCCCGCCTTAGCGAAAGAAAGTTATCCCATCCCTGTTAGTTATCTCCAATTAACACTTTAGGTATCCCGCGGGCAGTGGCCAGTTCCATTGCTTTTCCATTAGCAAATTACAGTCGTGGTCACCGGCCACCAGAAGACGTTGTACCTATATTATTGATAAACAAAAATGAACGAACTATGCTTATTCTTTACATCGCTACAGGTGCATTCCTCCTCGGAGGAGCCATCATTTTAGCTTCAATTTACATCCCTCAAAAGAGCAGCCGAAGATGGTATTGACCCGATACCAGTTTTATCAATGAAAGCATTCCGTTCTACCCTATGAGTATTCTGCAACAAAAAATGGGCATTGATTCATGCCGCTTGCACCCCAGTATTTCATCTTCATTTCAGCTACCTGAGTAGTTGAGGAGTGGCTCTGTTGTGCGCTGGCTCACGAAAAATTCATCTATTCCACCTGTTGTCCCTTTATATGTTTTGGCAAGGTAATTGTCTTCGGTAGGTTACGCAGTTAGACTGCATAAGAACAGCGAATTACACGGGCTGTTAATTTTTTATGCTTCCCCTGCGTTAGTTTGTTTTTCCTCGCACTATCGGAACACAATCCCATGCAACATCTTAATGAACGATTAAATGCTTCGTACTTGTACGAATGTATAGGAAGGCTGCATGGGGTTTCTTCACTCGCCTTGTAGAATATCCCACCCAATAAGACTGGTTGCAATTTCTTCCATCTTGAAACCATTTTCATTGTTCTCAAAACCACGATTTAAGCTATGCTAATCCTCCAACTTGCTCTCGGCGCATTCCTCCTCGGCGGAGGTGTCATTACATTGACCAACTGGGTCTCAGAAAAACTTAAAAGGAAGTCAACCTATGGAAGTTGACAACCTGTCACTAACATTGGGGGAGACCAGCGGGCTTCCCCAATGTTTTTTATGAGCGAGTCTGGAGTTCTTTAATGGCCAGCCAACTCATCAATCCCATTCCTGTTTCGAGGCAGTTTTCATCCACGTCAAACGTGCCGGTATGCACAGACGAGGTGATGCCATTGTTTTCGATGCCCGTGCCGAGCCGGTAGAAGCAGGCGGGCATTAACTGAGAATAGTACGCAAAGTCTTCGGCAGTCATTCGCATGGGCAAATCCACCACATTCTCCCTTCCAAGATATTCGATAGCATAAGTGCGTACTCGTTGGGTGAGTTCCTCGTCGTTCACTAAGAAAGGATACCCTTTCTCGATGCGGATATCGCAGGAACCGCCCATGCTTTGGGCGATGCCTCCGGCCAATTTGGCGATGCGCTGCTGCGCCTCTGCCCTCCATTCCTCATCCATAGTGCGGAAGGTACCTTCGAGCGTCACCTCATTTGGAAGGATATTGGTGGCGCCTCCGGCTGAATTTATTTTCCCAAAAGTCAGAACGGATGGGACAATTGGGTTGGCATTGCGGCTGACGATTTGTTGCATTGCCACCACGATATGAGCGGCGATGAGTACCGGGTCCACGCAGTCGTGTGGGGATGCGCCGTGGCCACCTCTCCCTTTCACCGTGAGGTAAATTTCGTCGCCACTGGCCATGAACATACCGGGGCGCAGGCCTATTTTCCCGGCCGGAAGGGTGGGATGTACGTGTTGCCCTAAAATGACCGAGGGTTTCGGGTTTTCGAGTACCCCCTCCCGAATGAGGATGGAGGCCCCGCCGGGGAGCTTTTCTTCGGCTGGCTGGAAAATGAGCTTGACGGTACCGGCAAAATCATCGCGCAACTCGTTCAGGATTAGAGCCACGCCGAGCAACGAGGAAGAGTGTACATCGTGGCCGCAGGCGTGCATGACCCCTTCATTCGCCGACTTATACGGCACTTCGTTCGCTTCGCAAATAGGTAGGGCATCGATATCTGCCCGTAGGGCAATGACTTTGCCGCCTGGTTTTTTGCCTTCGATGTAGCCCACGACGCCGTTGCCGCCCCAGCCATGTTCATGGGTGATGCCGAAAGAGGCGAGTTTGGCAGCGATGAACTTGCCCGTTTTCACCTCCTGGAAAGACAATTCGGGGTATTGGTGCAGGTGCCGCCGGATTTCTACCACACCTGCATGATGTGCCTTAGCCAGTCGCTGTATTTTTTCTTTTACCATGATATTAGCTCGTCTGCGATGGCGGTTCCAGCAGTTTTTCAAGCCCAATGCTTCGGGAGCCTTTGACCAAAAAAAACTTACCGGCGAATTGTTTTTTATCAAACCAATCCCTGAGTGCAGCAGTGGTTTTAAAATGCGGAAGGCTTCTTTTTCTGGCGGCGGCCTCAAATTCCTGCCCCACAAAAATGACTTGCTCGAAGCCGGGCGACAGGGCAAATGCGGCAATGGCTTCGTGCTCCACTTCGCTGAAAGCTCCCAGTTCCCGCATGGCACCAAGTATGACAATTTTGTGAGGGGAGGCCATATTTGCAAACGAGGAAAGCGCCAGTCGCATGCTGGCCGGGTTGGCATTGTAGGCGTCCAACAGGAAGGAGTTGGTACCAACAGTTATCAGTTGAGAGCGGTTGTTCACGGGCTGGTATTTTTCGAGAGCAGTTTTGATTTTTTGCGCTGGTACTTTGAAGTATTTGCCTACGGCAATGGCCGTCATCAGATTGTTGAAATTATAGTCCCCGGCCAGTTTAGTCCGCACGGTTATCAATTCGCCGGCAGGCGAAAGAAAAGTCACTTCCAGAAATGGATGAGTAGTCACAAGTTTCACCTCAATGGGAATGTGCCCCATCGCCGGCGCTTCACTGCGATGGTAAAACAGTTTTTTCGTAATGGAGGCGGCAAGCTCCGGGAGCCAAGGCTCATCGGTGTTGACGAACGCCGTGCCGCCCTGTGTGGCAAGGTAGCGATACAGTTCTGCCTTTGCCTTTTTCACACCATCAAAGCTGCCGAAACCTTCGAGGTGCGCTTTGCCGACGTTGGTGACAAGCCCATGAGTTGGCCGGGCAATCTGACAGAGCATGTCGATTTCACCGGGATGATTGGCGCCCATTTCCACGACGGCAATTTTGGTAGCAGGTGGCATGCTGAGCAGCGTGAGCGGTACCCCAATGTGGTTGTTGAAATTCCCTTTGGTGCAATGCGTCTGAAAATGGGACGATAGCACGGTGCTGACCAAATCTTTGGTGGTGGTTTTGCCATTGGTGCCAGTGATGGCCAGTACGGGAATGTCGAATTGCTGCCGGTGGCATGTGGCCAGGCGTTGTAAGGTAGAAAGGGCGTTGTCCACTAAGATTATGCGCTCATCCAGTTGGACGGCCGGGTCATCTGCAACGGCGAAGGCTGCTCCGTTTTCGAGGGACTGCATGGCAAAGGCATTGCCATCGAAGTTTTTTCCTTTTAAGGCAAAGAAAAGGCAACCCGGCACTATCTCGCGACTGTCTGTGACTGCATGAGGGTGCTTTTGAAACAAGGCGTAAATGTCTTCGATGGATTTCATGGATTTTAAAATTGCTCATTGCAATGATAAAAAAAAGTCTCCGCACTCTTAGAATAGGATGCGGAGACTTTCTCTTGAACAAGCCGTAAAAATGCCCACTCAAATTATTTATAGCGGCGCTTCACTTTGCTTTGTTTGGTTTTGAAGGTGAGGCCGGCAGAATCGTCATTTCCAGTGGGGCCACCTGTGCGAATCATGGCGCAACGAAATCCAACATCGCGGAAAGCTTTGTCTTCGTCTCTGAAACGGCGGGTGCCGGGTGAGAGCCAGAAGGCACGGTCTTGCCAGGAACCGCCTTTTATGACGCGTGCCTTATCGCTGATAAGTGTGTATTTGCCATAGTCGTAAAATGCTTCCGATTCTTTATCACCATCGAGGAAGTTGAAGGGCTGGCCCACTTTATAGTTTTCGCGGGTGGCTACTTCGTCGTCTTCGACATAGCGGTAGCGCAGGCGGCCGAGGCTATCTTTTTCCAGAGGTTTGCCGTTTTCGTCAAGCACTTTGGTTTTGAATTTATTACCCCGGTAAGGGTTCAAGTCCTGTTGCTCGACATCGCGCAAGGTAGAGCTGGTCATGGGGCGGTAGAGGTCCATTGTCCATTCGTTCACGTTGCCTGCCATGTTGTACAGGCCGTAATCGTTGGGCATGTACTTGTGTACTTCGGCCGGGATGTTGGCGGCGTCGTTCAACTTGCCTGCCATGCCCATGTAATCTCCTTTACCTCTTTTAAAGTTGGCCAACTGTTCGCCCTGGTATTTATTGCGTTTTTGGTAGCGCACGGTATTGCCGTTCCAGGGATATTGGCGGCGGTCGGAGATGCGCTCGTCCTTTTCAGAAACCATGTTTCCAATCAGGCCTAATGCAGCATATTCCCATTCTGCTTCTGTTGGCAGGCGGTAGCTCGGCAACAGAATGCCGTCTTCGAAACGAACAGGGCGTTCGCCGCCGGTACGAACGTCTTCGAGGTTTTTACGAACGGCGCCCTGATATTGACCGGCGAGGTATGTTTCGGTGTTGAAGTTATCTTCGTCTTTTTGTTCGGGGTTGGGATTGAGAATACCTTTTTCTATTAAAATCATCTCATTCACCCGGTCGGTACGCCATTGGGCGTAGTCGTTGGCTTGTAGCCAATTGACACCTACCACTGGGTAGAGGTCATAAGATGGGTGGCGGAAATATGTTTCTACAAAAGGCTCATTGAAGGCCAATTCTTCGCGCCATACCAATGTGTCGGGCAGCGCATTGAGAAACACTTCGGGGTAAGACTCGCCGAATAACCGGGTCAACCAATAGAGGTACTCCCGGTAATCGCGGTTGGAGACTTCGGTTTCATCCATGTAAAAAGAAGAAACCGTCACCCGGCGGGGGGTGTTGTTCCAATCGTAGGTGACGTCCTGGTCGGTGAGTCCCATGGTAAAGGTACCACCTTGCACGAGTACGAGATTGGGGCCTGTAACCTGGCCAGCATAATCGACCACTTCAAAGCCACCCCATTCTGCATCATTGTATTGCCAGCCAGTGGTAGCTGAGCGCTCCTTTTTTCCACAGGAACTAAGAGCCATGACGGCAAGAAAAAGAACTGAACTAAGCTTCAACAGATTTTTCATTACTTAATTAAGGATTTTGACTTTTTTTTAAAGACCCGCAAATATAGAAAAGTAGATTTCAAAACAACACCTGGTCTTGGGATTTAACGATTGTCTGACGTCCATTTTCCATTTTTTGTTTTATAGCGATGATAATTTATCAACGGAAAATTTTGAAACAATCGTTGTAGCGTTCTGCATAGCGGCGGCGTTGCAGCTTTTCGCTATTTTCGAGATTGAGCACGAGGGATATTTCGTGTGCGCCCCCGGAGGCTGCCAGCGATGACACGGTGAAATCGTAGCTGTATGCGATTTTCAAAACATCGTATTGGAAACCCACGGTGCCAATCGCTGCATCGGGGTTGGAAAAAGCGTGACGGTACCAACCTCCGGCAAATACCGGCCCCATGCTGTAATACGCTCCCAAGTTGACTTGCCCTTGGTCGCCCTGTTTGATAAACAGGATGTTCGGCGAAAAAAACGATGCTGCATGGCGTTTATTGCCTTCTTTAACAATGAACTGGGCGCCGCCGTGAAGCGATAGCCGCAGTGGCAGTCCCTGCTGTAGCCCTGAGTTTACCTGAAGGTACCCCTCATCCGGGGTGGTGAGGTGCTGAATGGAAATGCCGCCGTAAAATTTTCTGCTGTAAGCGAGCAATCCCGCACCCACGTCGAAGATGGTCTTGTTCAACTGATCGGGGCGAATTTCATTCGTGGGGTTGGGGTTGCCAGCCGGGTCAACGATGCCGGTGATAGGGTCGAGTTGGTCGAGAAAAATGAGCCGGTCCCAATCCACACTGGTTTGGAGAAAGCCGGCATTGATGCCCAATTTTAGCGACAGGTCATTGTTTACCTCAATGCGGTAAGCGTAAGCGGCCGCTGCCGAGGTCGCTTTGATTAAACCTCCACCCGCATTGTCAGCCAGGACTACCACGCCGAACCCGCTGTTGAAAGCGGGCACGAATTGATCAAAGGAGATGGCATAGGTGCTATAAGCTGATGCTCCGTTATCGGCGAAGGAGGGCCACTCGTTGCGATAGCTTGCCGAGATTCTCGGCGCATAAGTGGTGCCTGCGAAAGCAGGATTCAGTAATAAAGGCGTGGCATTAAACTGGCTGAAGACGGGATCCTGGGCCTGAACGGCCCCGGCCATGAGCACCCAAAAGCTACAAACAGCGGCTTTTATAAAGGCGGTGAAATTTATCCGGAGTATTTGTCTTAGCATTGACCTACATTTATTAGAGCAGTATAACAAAAACGGTATTATTGTAAATGGAAACATCGGGTACCTGACAATCCAACTGTTAAAAGTTCCGGGAGTATCATAGCGGCCATTCATGAACGTTTCTCTAACAATTGAAATTGCCGGGTCATGCAATTCTAAATTCCCCCAACGATACATCCGGCACCCAATTTCGGAATCCTGTTTTAATTTAAATTACCGCAAGATATGAAGAATTTATGGACAACGGCGATAGGCATCCTTGCATTCGCTACTACTTTTGCAAACCCTCCGGCAACAATCAGCAAAACGCTGACCTGGCAAAAAGAAACAACCGTGCAATTGGCCGAAGACAGCGAACCACTCACCATCTGGCGCTTCAAAGATGCTGTGTACAATGAACAACACCCCTCCCTGCCCTATTTTTCGCAGCGCTACAAATTGGATAGTTACAGCCAGGTGAGCGCCGTTTTTGCCGGCGCTGAATTCGAGCCATTTGAAAAAAAGGCCACGCCAGACGACGCCGTGCTTTCCGGCGGTATTCCTATTATTATAAGTGTGGAAAAAGACCGGCAGGACTATTTCGTCCGCGTGTCGTTCATTCCGATGCGCAAAACCACCGGCGGCCAATACGAGCGGATGCTGTCGTTCGAGATACGCCTCAGCTACACGGCCCTGCCAGAGCCAGTGACGGTGCGCGGCGGCCATACCTTTACCTCGGTGCTCAGCGATGGCGACATCTACAAATTTGCCGTGACAGAGACGGGTGTGCACAAACTCGATTTTGATTTTTTAAAAATCCAGCTCGGCATTCCCGTGGAAAGCATTGACCCGCGCACCATAAAGATTTACGGCAACGGCGGCGGCATTTTGCCGGAATTGATAGCCGTGGAGCGTGCCGATGATCTTGTGGAAAATGCCATTGAAATAGTGGGCGAAGACGACGGCAATTTCAGCAGCGGCGACTACATTCTCTTTTATGCCGAAGGCCCCGAAAAATATTATTACGACCCCGATAAACAGACCTTCAGCAAGCCCAAAAACTTTTACGACACCCGCAATTATTATTTTTTAAAAATAAGCGCCGGCAACGGCCTGCGCATTCAAGACCAGGCCTCGCTGCCTGGCAGCACTTACACCACGAACACTTTCAATGATTTTATCCGTTACGAAAAAGACGTTTCAAACTTACTCCATGAATGGACGTATGGGGAAGGCTCCGGCCAGCAGTGGTTTGGCGACTATTACAAGGCAACCACCTCCCGGACTTACGACGATGAATTCCAGGTGAACGGCCTCGTCGCCACGGCCCCTGCAAAACTCACGGCTGTGTTTGCCGGCCGCATTGAAAACGGTTCGTCGGGCCGGTACACCATCACGGCCAATGGCACCACTTTTACCAGCAACAATTTCAGCCCGACCGGCGGCGGCTCCACCGATTCTTTCGCCAGTGTGCAAAGCATCTCCGGCGAGTTTGTGCCCAACGACAGCCAGCTAAAAATCGAGCTGAATTTTACCAAAGGCAACAACGCCTTCAACGAAGGCTGGCTCGACTACATCGAGGTGAATTTCCGGCGGCAGTTGCTGCTGTTGGGCAGCCAAATGGCGTTCCGCGACGTGAACACTATTGGTCAGCCCGTCTCCACCTTTCAACTCGG
>SCUG01000023.1 GCA_004297645.1 Saprospiraceae bacterium
GGAGCGCTACCCGGCGGAGGGGCGGATGGATTTTCACAAAAAAGGAAAATAGATGCAAGACAAAGCTACCTTCCAATCGCACAAAGCGCTGTTTTTTAACACCCTCGCGTTCATGGTTTGTTTTGCCGCCTGGCTGATGAACGGGGTGTTGGTCACCTTCCTGGTGGACAATCAGGTTTTCAAATGGGGGCCGGTGGAAATCGGCTGGCTGCTGGGCATCCCGATACTTACCGGCTCCATTTTCAGATTGCCCGCCGGCATCCTCACGGATAAATTCGGAGGAAAACCCGTGTACGGCACCCTGCTGATTTTGTGCGCCATTCCGATGTACTTAGTCTCTTATGCCAACGATTTTTGGGGCTTTGCAGCGGCGAGTTTCGGCTTTGGGTTGGCGGGGGTCAGCTTTGCCATTGGCATCGCGTATTCTTCGGTGTGGTACCCCAAAAACCAACAGGGCACGGCGTTGGGAATTTTCGGGTTTGGAAACGCAGGCGCAGCCCTCACCACCTTTCTCGCCCCCTCGCTCTTAGGGATGTTGACAGATAATGGCGCCCACCTCGACGGTTGGAGAACGCTGCCGAAAATTTATGCGGCGATGCTGGCCACAATGGGCATCCTGTTTTTCATTTTTACAGAAAATAAAAAACCCGCCTCCAGCACCAAGACGCTGAAAGGGATGCTCCTGCCATTGACGAAGATGCGCGTCTGGCGTTTTGGTTTGTATTACTTCCTGGTTTTCGGCTGCTTCGTCGCCTTCTCCCAATGGCTCGTTCCGTATTTTCTGAACGTCTATTATTTTCCATTAGTGACGGCGGGGATACTTGCGGCAATGTTCAGCTTGCCCTCAGCGCTCACCCGCGCATTCGGCGGCTGGCTGTCGGACAGGTTGGGGGCCAGAAAAGTGATGTACTGGGTATTCTGTTCGTCGGTCATCATCAGCTTTTTGCTGGTGATCCCCCGCATGGAAATTTCCTCTCCGGGCAGGGGGATTATGGCCACCCGAGGCGGGACGGTCACAGCGGTATCCAATTCCCGGATTGAGGTGGATGGCAAAGTTTATCTATTGGCCAACAAGGATAGCCAGGAAATCAGTTACGAGGAAGGGCTATTGGTTTTTCCGACCAAAGAGGTTTGGCAAGAGCCGGTGGTAAAGGCCGGGGACGTAGTGGTTAAAAAACAATTGTTGGCCAAAGGGGTCACGCGGATATTTTTCCAGGCCAATGTTTGGATTTTCAGCATTCTCGTCATCCTCATCGGCTGCACCTGGGGCATCGGGATGGCAGGAGTTTACAAATACATCCCTGATTATTTCCCCGAAGAAGTCGGCGTAGTGGGCGGCATGGTCGGCGTATTGGGAGGCTTGGGCGGCTTCTTCTGCCCGATTATTTTCGGCTATTTGCTCGAAGGCACCGGCCTATGGACGAGTTGCTGGATGCTGATGTTTTTCCTATCTTCGGCGTGCCTGATTTGGCTGCACTCGGTCGTAACGAAGATGATACACAAAGCAACGCCAGCGACGAAACGGAACATCGAGCACGCCTGACCCTGTGCGGCCCTGGTTCAAAACGGACGGCATGGAGGGCATACGGGGAAGCAATTTCAAACCGCGATTTATTTTTTGGTATTCGTTCAAAAAATTATGGTAAGTAGTCAGGCAGAATTTAACAACACTTTTTTTTGAAACACAATAGGCACATAGAAAACATAGAATGGTTGAAAACCAACTTGTTAGAGCTATCCCGACCTATGGTACGGGACAGGAAGTGTCCTATGTGCCTATGTACTACATACTTGAAAAAGTTTGTTTTTTAGCAAACTGTTTTGCGCAAAAAACAAAAAATCAAACACTTATTCCCCCATGTCTTAAACACAATAGGCACATAGGACACATAGTTTGACTTATAAAATTTTTTCAAAATTTTTTATATACTGTCGAGCGTTAGGTTTTGTCCATCCCGGGTATTTGGCGCTGGCTTCGCTGGCTTAGGGGTTTGGGGGCGAAGCCCCCAATATCCCCTCCCCCCGGCACCGCCGGAGGCGGCGC
>SCUG01000216.1 GCA_004297645.1 Saprospiraceae bacterium
CCCTCCGGGAAGTCAATCGTGAGTTCCTCGAAGCCCCGGAAGTTTTTAAGTTCCAATTTTTTGATTCTCATGGTTCAGCTTTGTTGTGAAATATAGGACTTGATGTTTGCAACAAACTTTCCGGCATTTTCAAAAGCCATTTCAGCCGTTTGTTTGTCCACATCGAAATCAAAATTATAATCTGCCCTTTGACGCTTATTGAAAGCATCATGGAGCATGCTGCCAAGCCCCAGCGGCAATTTGCCCGTTTTAATAAACACTTCATGAAATTTTGCCAGGATGCCGGCATGTGTTTTGGTTTGGATGTTTTCGAGCATCATCAGTGCCATTGTACATGTGTACATAGCATAGTAGGGCCTGTTGATTGTACCCCGATAGAAATCTTTTTCAAGGAGTGTCCTGGGTTCTTCCAATTGGATTTCTGCCTCGCCGATTAGTTTTTTCACTTCTTCCATATCTCTTTTCCCTCCTTTTTGATGAAATGGTAAACCGGCATTTTTGAGTGCTCAAATTTGTACTTTGTTGTGGGTTGAAAAGAAATGAGTGTATTGTATTTCAACGTTAAACCAAATACAGCATCATTCATCCGGTCTATTTCCCTGAAAGGGCTAATTTCTTCGTCGTCCAACACCACCAAAAAATCAATATCGGATTCCTCGTGAAAATCGCCCCTGGCATAGCTTCCATACAAAATAATTTTTGCCAGCCGGTCACCGTACAGTTTTGAAACAGCTTTTTTAAAGTCTGTTATTAAAGCCTTTTGTTCTTTTTGTTTCAGCATTTCATTCGTTGTTCAATTTATACGGCAACCTCGCCACGATACTCCTTCCCAGCGTCACCTCGTCGGCATACTCCAGTTCCCCGCCGAAAGCGACGCCGCGGGCGATGGAGCTGACACTCACCCTGCTGTCCTTCAGCTTCTTGGTGATGTAATACATCGTCGTGTCGCCCTCGATGGTGGGCGAAATGGCGAGGATGATTTCCTTGATTTCGCCTTCGGCAACGCGTTCCAGCAACGAGTCAATGGCCAGTTCGCCGGGGCCGATGCCTTCGAGTGGGTTGATGAGGCCGCCGAGAACGTGGTACAGTCCCCGGAATTGGGATGTGTCCTCAATGGCCATCACGTCGCGGATGCTTTCGACCACGCAAACGAGCGAGCGGTCGCGACGTTTGTCGGCGCAAACACTGCACACTGGCTCGTCGGAGAGGTTGTGGCAGATGGAGCAGTGCCGGATGCTGCGACGCATGTTTTGGATGGCTCCGGCAAATTGTTCGGTGCTCTCCGGGTCTTGCCCCACGAGGTGCAAAGTCAGCCGAAGGGCCGTTTTCCGGCCGATGCCGGGCAAGCTGGCAAATGCTTCCACGGCGTTTTCTATTAGTTTGGATGAAAAATTCATAGGCAGCAAATGTAACCTGAAGTTACGCTTCCGGCGCAGACATTTTGCCGGAAGTTGTACCTCCAGCTTCTGGGAAAAGCGAAATTATTGCATTTTTGCAAAGTTTCCGATTCGTGAAATTCCTGACCGGCCAGGAACTTTGCGGCACGATGCTAAACATCACGATACACAAATTATGGCAGAAGTTATCAGAATGCCCCGCATGAGCGACACGATGCAAGAGGGCAACATCATTGCGTGGCATAAAAAAGAAGGCGATAAAGTTGCGCCCGGCGACTTGCTCGCAGAAATAGAAACCGACAAGGCCACGATGGATTTCGAGAGCCTTTGGGAGGGGCATTTGCTCCATATCGCTGTGAAAGAAGGCGCCGTTCCGGTCGAAGCTGTCATTGCCGTCATCGGCGGGAAAGACGAAGACTGGAAGGCCGTCCTTGCGGCAGCGCAACCGGGTTCCAACGGAAAGGTTGAACAACCTGCCGGAGCAGTAGCTGAAGTGCAGGCCGCCGTCCCCGCCGTCACAACCACAACCGTCGCCGGTAAAACCCCTGCCGTCACGGAATCTGCCGGAGGCAGCCAACGCCTAAAAGCCTCCCCACTCGCCAAAAGCTTGGCCAAAGAAGCCGGTGTTGACATCGCAAACATAAAAGGCACGGGCGGCCAGGGCCGCATCGTAAAGCGCGACGTGGAGGTTTTTATCGAAACAAAAGAAGAGGCGCTGGCCGCCACGCCCGTCGTCCCCGCCACCTGGACAATCCCGGCGTTCACCGCAGGCGGACAGGAAAGCTTTGAAGACAAGCCGCTCAGCCAGATGCGCAAGACCATCGCCCGCAGGCTGGCGGAGAGCAAATTCTCGGCGCCGCATTTTTACCTCACCATGGAAATCAACATGGACAGGGTGGTGGAAATGCGACCCAGATTGAACGAAGTAGCCCCCGTGAAAATATCGTTCAACGACATCGTGGTGAAAGCCGCGGCAGCGGCGCTCCGCAAACACCCAGCCGTCAACTCCTCGTGGTTGGGTGATAAAATCCGCACCTACCAGCACATACACCTCGGCGTAGCCGTGGCCGTGGAGGAGGGCTTGCTCGTGCCGGTCATCCGGCACGCAGATATGAAGTCGTTGTCGCAAATAAATACTGAGGTGAATGCTTTTGCCGAAAAGGCCCGCAACCGCAAGCTCCAACCAGAAGAGATGAGCGGCAACACTTTCACCATTTCCAACCTCGGCATGTTCGGCATCGAGGAATTCACCGGCATCATCAACACGCCGGATGCCTGCATCCTGGCCGTGGGTTCCATTGTTCAAAAACCCATCGTCAAGGACGGAGCAATCGTCGTGGGCAACATGATGAAGGTGACGCTCTCCTGCGACCACCGGGTAGTGGACGGCGCCACCGGCGCCCAGTTTTTACGAACGTTGAAAGGCATCCTCGAAGAGCCCGTGCGGATGTTAGTTTGACTATTTTCAACTAAGCTCGACTTTAGCCATTTGAGCAACCCCGGTTATCAACAAACAAAAGTGCCGGGTTAGCGAGGGTTTTAGTTTTTGGATGTCGGAGATCGGAAGAGCAC
>SCUG01000217.1 GCA_004297645.1 Saprospiraceae bacterium
CGAAAAACAACTCCTTCTGGAAATGGACGGCAAAGATAGGGTAAAGGATGAGAAAAAATGAAGGGCGTCTGCAATAATTTTCAAGCCTTTTATTCGGGAGCTTCCAGTTTTACTGCCACCTCCAATTCTTTGTCCTCTCTGAGGAATCTAACTTTTACCACGTCACCGGCTTTGTATTTTTCCAAAATTAGTTTCATATCGCTAACAGCCTCCACGCGATTCCCATCAATGCCCTTGATGATGTCACCCAAGGCGATACGGCCGTTGCGATTGCGATAAGTAGGCCTGAGGCCAGCTTTTTCGGCGCTACTGCCCTTTTCCACGCTGACGATGAGGGCACCTTCGAGGCCATATCGTTTCATCCATTGTTGCGAAGCAAACTCAACGCCGAGTGAAGGCCGGTTGATTTTTCCATATTGGATAAGGTCGGGCACCACCCATTTCACCACATCTGCTGGTATGGAAAACCCGATGCCAGCCGAAGCACCCGAAGGGCTGTAAATGGCAGCATTCACGCCAATGAGGCTGCCGGACGAGTTGAGCAACGGCCCGCCGGAGTTGCCGGGATTGATGGCCGCATCGGTCTGAATGACATCGCGGATGGGGGTTCCGTCGCTACCGTTAATTTCGCGCCCCAAGGCGCTGATGATGCCTGTGGTGAGCGATTGGTCGAGGCCGAAAGGGTTGCCGATGGCAAAGACTGATTGGCCTACCATCAAGTGGTCGGAGCTGCCAACTGGGATGGGTTTCAAAACAGATGCCGGGGCCTCTATTTTCAGCACAGCGAGATCTTTCTCCGGTGCTCCGCCCACGAGGGTAGCATCCCAGGTGCTCTGGTCAGCCAGCGTCACCTGCGCCCTGCTGGCATCTTTGATGACGTGATAATTGGTGATGATGTGCCCTTTTTTATCCCAGACAAAACCAGAACCGCTGCCGCTCGGTATTTCCATGACATTGCGCGTCCAGAAATCGCGCTGCAAGGTGGAAGTAGTGATATAAGCCACCGAGGGTGCTGCATTTTCGAAAAGGTGAATGGTTGCCTTCTCCTGTTCCGTAAGGCCGGGCGGCATGGATGGAGGCTCTTCAATATTGCTCTGTACTTGTATTGGGCGGGGTGCATTCTCCTCCCCCGCACCCGGCGGACGCGAAGAATTGGATTGTGAATGAGTCTGCCAGGCCGTTCCGGCTAAAAAACCAGCACCGAGCAATACGGCCCACAGCAGAAAGCGAATGTATTTCATCATGATTTGCAATTTATGGATTTAATCTATGGGAAATGGGATTACACGCCGGCGAAGTGCCACGCCTTGCATGGCAAAATTAGGCGTTTTGAGTAACGCCTGAACCAGCGGGAGGTTTGAAAGTTGAAATAGATTAACTTTGGCTCTCATTTTAAAGAAGAAAGCCCTCGCGCCCGTGCAAGTGATAAAGTACCTCATCTATAATTTTTGCAAGCTTCTCATCTGGGCAGGCATCCGTGTTTATTACGACGAAAGAACCGTAGTGAACGAAAACCAGGCCCTGATAAAAGGCCCCTGCATTGTGGTGTCGAATCACCCAAGCACGGTACTCGACCCCTTCAATGCCGTGGTGTACTTGCCGCGCATCGTTTATTTTCTGGCAAATGCCAGCCTGTTTAAAAACAAGGTATCGGCGTGGTTGCTAAACCGGCTGTTTTGCATTCCCGTAGAACGATTAAAAGACACCGGGGGCCAGCCGTTAGACAACCGCGCCAGTTTTGTCAGGGCCATCCGGCACCTGAGTGGTGGCGGGTGTATGTACATTGCCCCGGAAGGCTCAAGCTATGTGGAGCGGCACCTGCGCAAACTGAAAACCGGGGTGGCCCGCATTGGCCTTGATACCGAGAGTGAAAACAATTTTCAACTGGGCCTGCGCATCTTGCCAGTGGGCCTAAACTATTCTGACCCCACGAAATTTCGTAGCAAGCTATTGACCGTTTACGGGGAGCCGGTGCATGTGGCCAGTTTCCGGAAAGACTTCGAGGAGAACCGCATCTCAGCCACCAGAAAACTGATGGCCCATTTGGAGGAAAAGCTACAGCCGCTGCTCATCAACACAAGAGACAAGGCCGAAGATAAACTCCTGGCCCACCTCGAAACCATATTGCACCACCATGCACCCCTGCCCCCCTATCAGGAGTTTTTGCGGACAAAAAAACTGCTGGCGAATCTGAGGACCTATGAAACCAGCGACCCGACGGGTTTTGCCGCTCTGCGGCAACAGGTCTTTTCTTATTTTGAAAAAATAAAAGCCACAGGCACCAGCGATGCAGGCCTCAGCTTACCCTTCCGCCCGGCCGAAGGGATGGCATTGGCATTGGCGCTGCCGGTAGCAACTGTGGGGTATGTGAATCACTTCCTGCCCTGTTTTTTTGCCGGGAAAATCAACGACTGGCTGAACGACGACTTCGACTGGACGCCCACCTATAAATACATCGCGGGGTACATTACCTATCCTTTGTTCATCTGGCTGCAACTTTGGCTGGTTGGCCATTTTACACGCCCTGTTTGGGTATGGATATACTTCCTCAGCATCGTACCTACGGGCTTAGCCGCGAGTTGGTTTTTGAAAAAAGGCAAACTCTTAGTAGAAAAATGGCGGGCGGGTTCGCTCGCCAACAAAAAACCCCGGCTCATGGCAGAGATGCTGGTACAAAGGCAAGAACTCGTGCAGCAGGCACTTCAGCTCGCCATTTGCCAAGTAAACCTATCAAGGCAGCCGGCCACCGTTCACCCCCGGAGGGATAAGCTGCCAACTTAACATGTTTGACGACCTCATCATTTGGACCTTCCTGCTCGCCACGGCTGTACAACTCTTCTTCTGGTTGTACTTCTTCGCCCGGCTATCGGTATATAATGACGGCAAAACGGCAAAACGGCGATATGGTGTCAGGGTTGACCAAAACACCACTGCCCCTCCACACCATGATACCTGCCCGCCCGTATCTGTTATCATCTGTGAGCATGACGAATCAGAGAACATCCGGAATTTTTTGCACCGGATACTAAATCAAAACTACCGTTCCTTTGAAGTTCTGGTAGTTAGCCACAATTCATCTTTGATAAGTTATGATATATTATCATATTTGCATCATCACAACAAACAACTGCGCATCATTCGCTGTGACGATGGGAAAGTGGGGAAGAAATTTGCATTGGCGAATGGAATAGCGCAGGCAAAAAATCAAGTTCTTTTACTTACTGATGCTGACTGCCTTCCGGCAAGTGACCAGTGGTTGCAAAAAATGGTTGAAGGTTTGAATGATGACGTTCAAATCGTTTTAGGGGTGGCACCCTTCATGAAAGCTCCGGGATTCTTGAATCTCTTCCAACGCTACGAAGCCTGTTACACTGCAACCCAATACCTTAGTTTCGCACTTGCCGGCCTTCCTTACATGGGTGTGGGCCGGAACCTGGCTTATACCAAACAGCTTTTTCAACAACAAGGTGGATTTCAGCGGCATGAGCATCTCGCTTCGGGAGACGATGACTTGTTCATCAACGAGGTAGCTCATGGCGACAACGTCAGCATTCAAATTGACCCGGTGACTTTCGTTTATTCAAAAGCCAAAGCCACCTGGAAGGCGTATTTTAATCAAAAAACCAGACACTTTTCTACAGGCAAACTGTACAAACTACACCACAGAATTTTGCTATTCACACTCGCTATGAGTCATGTGCTACACTACATGGGGGGGCTTCTTGTCGCAATAGAGATTGACTTTTATTATACACTATTGGGATACACGGTGAGAATGTTGGTAGTGACGGCTGTGAGTAGTGTTATTTTGAGCAAGTTGCAACACCGTTCGTTGCGATTTTGGGTGCCCGCTCTTGACGCTGCTTTGGTCCTTTTCTATTTAGTATTCGCTCCGTTTACGCTCATGAACACCAACACCCAACGATGGAATTGACAATTACGAAACCCGGACTTTCGCCCAAAGCACACGAAGACTATCAATTAGTAAAATCAGCAATTTTGGGTGACCAACATGCCTATGCAATACTCCATGACAGGTACCGCCCATCGGTTTACAACCACCTTTACAAGATGGTTAGAAATCATGATGACGCCGAAGACCTGACAATTGAAGCGTTCGGAAAGGCATTTAATAAACTCTCCACGTATGCACCGCATTTCGCCTTTTCTACGTGGCTGTTCAAGATCGCCGTCAATAACTGCATTGACTACATCCGCAAGAAAAGGCTCCACTTCCTATCCATTGACCAGCCTATGGAACCTTACAGCGAGAAGGATTTTACCGGCAGCCTCAGGGCGATAGCGCTCAACCCGGAGGAAGACTTCATCCGATGCCAACGGCTGCAAATGGTGCGCAGAATCCTCACACATCTCAACACTAAGTACCGCCTCATGATTGAGTTGCGCTACTACCAGGAGCTGAGTTATGAAGAAATCGCCAACGAACTGGAAATCCCGCTCGGCACCGTAAAAGCCCAGCTTTTCAGGGCCAAGGAAATGCTTTCCGGATTGATGCAACAACCAGGTGCTTCCGCGTATCTGGATTCGACCAGGCGGTATAATTAGCGGTGCAGCGGTGTCATGGTACGGCCGGTGTCACGGATGCTACCTTACGGCAGTGTCACGGTATCACGATGCCGGGCTACCGGTACGGCGGGCAGGCGGCTGAGAGGGAATTTGATTTTGAGAATGATGCATACCGGGCGACAGACTGATTTGAAACCTGGAAGTGTGAATTCCGTTGAATTAAACGTAGCGTTGGCCTTATCTGAAATTATTCAGAGCTGGCCGGTGAATGAAGTATTCACTTTTTTCGTGAGATAACCGGCCGGGTGGCTGGCGCTACTTCTCGATCCCCAAATTTTACTGTAAAGACGCTATAAACCCACAACTTGGCGGAATAAAAACCACCCTACTTTACCCCTCCCACACACCATGAGTTGGTGGGCTTTTTTGCCTACCCCCCATTTTTATAAAAACAAGCTATGGATTCCATCCAAGAGAACCCCGGCAAGGCCGTCGGTTCTCTTTACTTTTTTCACCCATGGTGGCTGCCAAATAAATTCGCCGGCTTCGGCGAACCTCATGCCCACTAACCACATCATCTCCTCTTAACTTTAATCACTCAATTGAACGCTACATCCCAATCATACAGGCAGTAATGTTGATGAAAATGACGAGGAGGAAGGGCTAATCCCATTTTGATGACCGCGATTGGTTTGTGTCATTTACCCGCAGGCAGGTTTGAAGCGTTGGTTTTGCTTCTCTCAATTGATTGAAGCGCTAAATAATTTGCCCCAAACTTGTCGATATTATCAAGTTCTGTGTCGTATTGGTCGTAGTGTCTTTCTTCGTCCGCTACTAAACCTTCAAAAAGTTGCTTTGAAATCGCATCAGCATTTGCAGAACATTCATTTGCCCATTGATTATAATCTTTAGCACTTCCTTCCTCCATTTGCCTTGCCAATTCAAGCATCTCTTTTACAGTTTTAATCTGTTGCACTTCCTGCGCAGGTTTCATCAGGACATCTCCTTTCAGGAATAACACCCTGTCGGCAAGCCGCTCAATATGGAGCATTTCGTCAATCGCTGTTTTCTTAAAAAGATTCGACAGCAGGTCAAATCCCTGGTCGTCACAGTGAAAGTGGAAATACATGTACTGATGAATTGCGCTTAGTTCGTCAGCAACCGCTTTGTTTAGCAGCTCAATACTCTTTCCCTTTGTTGTCTTTTTCATAACCATGTTGTTTAAAATTATTTATTGCCAAAGTTGATCTTCTTTAGTCAGTTTCAAGTTCCACTGCCGCCAAAGCAGGAGACATAACGTTTCAGGGGTTTGCGATGGGCGGGCTTTTCAGCACAAATGTTGATGCGGAGAACTAAACTTTTGGCTACCGCAAAACTGTCCGCGGAGCACAGCCTGTCCCGATTCTTTATCGGGGACCCCCCCCTATCGCAAATCTGCTGTTAGTGCTTCGTTGTTCTTGATTCATTGCTATTTCCAATAATTTTTCATTAAGTCCGCCACCCAAATTGGCTGCCGGATTTCACCTTTTGGTTGAAATTCTTTAAAGACAGGTTTTATATCTAATACCGGTGTTCCATCAATTGCATCAAGGTATTTCACTTTTATTGTCCTACCATCATGCTCTAATAGTTCAACTGTGCATAGACCGATTGTATTGGGTCTGTCTTTTTTTCGTTGTCCGAAAATACCAACCAATGGATAGTTTGGATTCCCCCTTGGCCGCCCCGAAAAAACAATGTCTTTGCTTTCAACTTTGTCGAAGTAATAAATAATTTCAAGATGCGAAAAGTCAGAAATGTTTTCAAATGCGTCTGTTGGTATATGTGCTGCCAATTCAATTTCTGCAATAATTTCTTCCCAATTGTCGTCAATTGGAGTGGTTCTCGAATTTTTAACTGCCGCTATTGGTGTCAATTTTATTTCCATTTATTCTACTGGTTTATTTTGGCTTGAGTGTCGCCCTACAATGACCGCTATCTCATAGATAAGGATGATTTTACCTACCAGCAAACAGTAGGTCAATTTCTTTTTCCCTTCAGGCACTTGCACCCACCCGTTTTCAAACACTTCCCAAAATAGCACCGGGGCAGCCAACAAATGGAGGAGTGGATTCTGCGCTCGTTGTAAAAGTCGTAAAAATCCCTCCATGTCCGCTCCGGATTTTCCAGGTTTTCAAACTCGGAACCTTCCAGCGCAGCGCCGGGGATGTCGTGAAAGGACTCAGTGTGCCCATTTTCTTCCGGGGTGTAGGGCTGCGTGTTTTCCTGCAACAGGTGGTTGACAGCCAGAAACTCCCGGACGGTTTTCGCCAGGAACTGGGCGCCGTTGCTGCTCCGGACGGCGCCTTTCAACTGCCCTACCAACAGGCCGGCCCCCGAAAGTGTAGCTTATTCACTTCACCTGGCAACTCAGCAACTGCTTCTCCTTACCATCCACAGTGGTGATGAAGCCCTGCAACTTGTCTCCAATCTGTACAGGCCCGACACCGGCGGGGGTGCCTGTGTAAATGAGGTCGCCTTGCAGCAGCCTGAAATATTGTGAAACGTAAACGATAAGTTGGTCGAAAGAGGTAATCATGTCGCTGGTGTTGCCGTGTTGCACCACCTCGCCGTTTTTGCGGAGCTTGAATTCGATGTTGCCGTCGCTGCTCACCATTTCAAGCGGGATGAACTTGCCCACCACAGCAGAGCCGTCGAAGCTTTTGGAGATTTCCCAGGGGTGGCCTTTTGCCTTCAACTCATCCTGGATATCGCGGGCGGTGAAGTCAATGCCGAGGGTCACTTCCTCGTAATAGCTGTGCGCGAATTGAGGCAATATGGCCTTTCCGTTTTTGCAGATTTTTAGCACCACCTCTAATTCGTGGTGCAGGTCTTTGGTAAAATCCGGGTAGTAAAACGGTTTCCCGTTCACGAGCAGGGCCGTGGCCGGTTTCATAAAAATGACGGGCCGGGTGAGCACCGGATTGTTCAATTCTTTGGCGTGTCCGGCGAAGTTGCGGCCGATGCAAATGATTTTCATGGTCTCACTGTTTCATGGTTTCATTGACTCACGGTTGCATTGACAATGAAGCAATGAAACAGTGAAACAAGGAAGCTGTCAAAACCTCACGTTGACGAGTCCTGCCAGTTCTTTCACGTCGCGGAGTGTTTCTTGTGCCCGCTTGCGAATTTCGGCGGAGGATGCTTTAATCCTATCTTTCACCTCTTTTTTGTTGGCGTTCAGTTCCGCCTTTTTCTCTTTGAAGACGGCACTTACTTCCACGAGGGCAC
The DNA here is from genome assembly GCA_004297645.1 of Saprospiraceae bacterium. Lineage (GTDB taxonomy): Bacteria > Bacteroidota > Bacteroidia > Chitinophagales > Saprospiraceae > UBA6168. The sequence continues at coordinate 7,798 of SCUG01000217.1, forward strand.
CGGCTACGGCCTCTTTTAGGTCCACGTATTTCAGGGTGCCGGCGGTGTAGGCGGCCATAAGGGTTTTGTGGGCAGGGAGTTTGCCGCAGGCTTTCAGCAACTCGAAGAGATTGGCCACGCCCTCGCTCATCCCGCTACTTCCCCTTCCGGCCCGGGTGTTGTTGGCGTCGGTGACAGCCGATTTGATTTGCTTGCGGATGCGGGCCTCATCGGCGAAGACGTTGATGTAATGCTTCTCGCCAGCGCTTTTACTCATTTTCCGGGAAGGGTCGGCGGTGGAGCGGATGTTAGGAGTTTCGGTGTGCAGGGTTTCCGGCAGCACAAAATACGCTGCACCCACCTGATTGTTGAATCGCTGCGCAATGTTGCGGGCCAGTTCGAGGTGCTGGTCCTGGTCTTTGCCCACCGGCACGAAATCGGCCCGGTAGATGAGGATATCGGCGGCCATCAACACGGGATAATCGAATAACCCCACGGAGATAAAACTCTCGCTGGTGGCCTCGCTTTGGGCGCTTTTATCTTTGAACTGCGTCATGCGGCTCACCTGCCCGAAGGAGGCGAAGCAGTTGAAAATCCAACCTAATTCGACGTGTTCGGGTACGAGAGACTGAATGAACAGGTTCTCGGGCAAGATACCCGTGGCGAGCAAATTGATGATGAGTTCCCAGGTATTTTCCCGAAGTTTTTTCGGGTTGTAGGGCATCGTCATGGCGTGGTAGTCCACCACCCCGTAGCGGCATTCGTATAAATCCTGCAAATCCACCCAATTTTTCACGGCACCGAAGTAGTTGCCGAAGTGCATGTCGCCGGTGGGTTGGATGCAGGAGAGTACTTGTTTTTTCATGCTCATTGTTTGAGGGAAGATGAGGGATGAACAAACGCCGCAGGTTCGTTCGCCACGCATCATTTATCATTCTGGTACCGCTGCGATGACGGAGATTTCGATGTTCACGAATTTGGGCAGGTTGGCCACCTCCACCAGCTCGCGGGCAGGGGCGGATTCGGGTTTAAAGAATTCGGCATATACGGCATTGATTTGTGCATACTGCTGTATGTCTTTCACAAACACCGACACTTTGAGGACGTCCCTGAACGAGCAACCCGCTGCTTCGAGGATGCCGCCAACGTTATGAAGCACCTGCCGGGTTTCTTCCTCGATGGTGCGGTTGACAAGCTCGCCCGATGTGGGGTCAATACATATTTGGCCGGAGGCATACAAAGTGCTGTTGTGAATAACGGCCTGGTTGTATGGGCCGATGGCACCAGGAGCCAAGTGGGTAGAAATCAGTTTTTTCATAAAACAACTGGGTTTGATAATGGCTAGAAAAGCGCTTCGGCCAGAAACACAAAAAGCCCCTCATTCGATTTTCCTTGAATGGGAGCTTTTGCAGTCAGCAGCAGGTGTTGGTTGTAAACTGCTGACCGTCCACCACCAAATGTTACTCTTCTTTGGTTGTCTTGACGAGAATCTTACCCTTGTACCGCATGTTTCCTTCGTCATCATAATAGGCATGGTGAAAAAGGTGAGCTTCGCCGGTTTCCTGGCAAGTGGCGATTTGAGGTACGGGTGTCGTGTAATGGGTACGACGGGCACGGGTTCTGCGCTTCGAATGTCTATTTCTAGGATTTGGCATCTTTTTATGGTTTCATGGCTTCACGGTTTGATGGCCTAATTTACAAGGCCATTGAACCATTCGACCAATTATCTAATTTTCAAAATCAAAATCCCGCAATGCGTCCCAGACAGGATTGGAAGCGGGCTGTTCGCCGTCTGCT
>SCUG01000218.1 GCA_004297645.1 Saprospiraceae bacterium
GGCGAAAGGGATTCGCTCCGGCTGAGTTTCCAGAAACACCATTACGGGCCTTACGCCCACAACCTGACGCACCTGCTGCGGGCACTTGACGGCACTTACTTAGTCGCTGAAAAAGGAACCGCCATTGCCGATTCCCGCCCCTTCGACCACCTCTTGCCGGTAGCGGAAAAACAGGAGGAGGTGGCGCAATACCTCCAAACTAACGGCTCGCCCGAACAGTGGGCACGCCTCCAAAAAGTGCAGACACTCATCGAAGGTTTCGAAACTCCCTTCGGCATGGAACTCCTGGCGACCGCCGACTGGCTGCTCAATGAAAACCCATCCTTCTCCAACGAGGCGCTTACCGCTGCCGTCCATGCCTGGAGTGAGCGTAAAAAACATCTCATGCAGCCCATGCACCTTGCCGCCGCCGCACGCCGCCTGATGCAGTTCCGGCAGGAACTTTATGCGTGAAGGCTTCTTTTTTTAAAACACGTAACGAATATCCACTCCACGTGAAATTCAAATTCGACCACCACCAGGATTTTCAACTCGAAGCCATCAACGCCATTGCGGACCTGTTCGCCGGGCAGCCCCGTGCCGGAGACCTGGCGTTTTCGCTGTCCGGCGCGGTGAGCGGCGGCTTGGGCACGATGGGGCAAACCGAACTGGGTTTCGGCAACCGCCTCCTCCTCGACGACGAAGCGGTTTTTGAAAACCTGCTGGCCGTGCAGCGCCGCAACGGGCTGCTGCGGACAGGCGAACCCCGGCAGATGGGCAAAAATTTCACCGTCGAAATGGAGACGGGCACGGGCAAAACGTACGTCTATCTGCGCACCATGTTCGAGTTGAACCACCGCTATGGCTTCAAAAAATTCATCGTGGAATTCGTGCGTTTCTCCAACGGCATCAGGCAGGCTGAAAGACTACCCCGTCAACCCGCAAAAATTCTTAGAAAGCGCCGTTCAGTGCATCCGGTTTGAATTGAACAAAGTGGTGCTGGAAGGGCTGGTGTATGAAAAAATGGAGGCAAAGCCCAATTACGAAGCCCGGCTTTTTGAAGAAAACGAGCATCCGTTTTTCTACAACAAGGAGCGGTTAGTGCGTACTGAAAAATCGGTCTATGATTTCATCCAGTGCGATTCGGAGGTGGAAGTTGGCTTCGCCGAAAAACTGAACGCCCGCCGGGAAATCTCTTATTTTCTGAAACTACCAAACTGGTTTTTGATTGACACGCCCGTTGGAAAATACAACCCCGATTGGGCGATTTTAAAAAAGAATGGTGAACTCGTTTATCTCATCCGGGAAACGAAATCCACGAAAGACCAGCTAAAGTTGCGCCTCGGCGAGCATTACAAAATCGAGTGCGGCAGGAAGCATTTTGCAGCAATCGGGGTGGATTATGACGTTTCGACGGAGGTGGATTTTTGAGGTAAAAATCTTCAAAAAGAAGCCTATGTATTAGACTTGTTGCGACGGGACTTCGGAGAAGTCCAATGTTGGTAGAAATTAGCAGTTCTAACCCTGATTCGACCTCGGAGACGTTTTCTACCAATATTCGACCTCTCCGAGGTCTCGTCGCAACAAGTCTATTGAATAGCCGTCTGTAAAATTGTCTGAATAATCCAGGGATACTTATCAGCGATACCAGAAGAATGGAGCCACATTGCCGATGGCCGTCCCAAAAAATTCCCCACAATGTTTATCTTGTGCGAGCAAATAAATATTGTTGGCAGGCCGGCAGTAATTCCGGCACTGCCCCATTGAACCACAGGAGGAGGCCATTCTCCGGGTTTCATCTTGCACAAAGCCGGATATCCGAATATGAAATCATTTGTACCAAAATCCTTAGAAGAAGTACATTCCAGCATTGACACCACGCAGAGAAGGGGATTCTTCCGCAAATTGCTGGCCTTCATGGGGCCGGCCTACCTAATAAGCGTGGGCTATATGGACCCCGGCAACTGGGCCACGGACATTGCCGGCGGCAGCCGCTACGGCTACGCCCTGATTTGGGTGCTGCTCATGTCGAACCTCATGGCCCTGCTGCTGCAAAGCCTCAGCTCCCGGCTGGGCATCGTCAGCGGGCGGGATTTGGCGCAAGCCTCGAAGGAAACTTACAGCCGCCCCGTCAATTTTGTCCTGTACCTGCTGGCCGAAATTGCCATCGCCGCTACCGACCTGGCCGAGGTACTCGGCATGGCCATAGGGTTGCAACTCCTCTTCGGATTGCCGTTAGTGTGGGGCGTCCTGCTCACCTTTCTCGACACTTTCATCCTGCTGTTTCTCATCCAAAAGGGCATGCGCATTATGGAGGCCTTTATTTTGGCCCTTGTCGCCATCATCGGGGGGGCGTTTCTGGTAGAAATGTTTTTTGCTAAACCGGACATGGGCGAGCTGGTCACCGGGTTCCTCCCCACCCTGCCCGATGAGTCGGCCCTGTACATTGCCATCGGCATCATCGGGGCCACGGTGATGCCCCACAATCTGTACCTGCACTCTTCGTTGGTGCAATCCCGGAAATTTGTAAAAAACATGGCGCAGACGAAGGGAGCGCTGCGCTTCAATTTCATTGATTCGGCCATAGCCCTGAATTTGGCTTTTTTTGTCAATACTGCCATCCTCGTATTGGCCGCCGCCACCTTTTACCAGGCCGGCATGTTCGATGTCTCGGAAATTCAGGATGCCTATCGCTTTCTGGAGCCGATACTCGGCTCGAAGCTGGCGCCCATTTGTTTTGCCGTGGCGCTCATCGCCGCCGGGCAAAGCTCCACGCTGACGGGTACCCTCGCCGGGCAAATCGTCATGGAGGGCTATTTAAACCTGCGCATACAACCCTGGCTGCGACGCATCATCACGCGGATGCTGGCCATCGTGCCGGCTGTGCTGGCTATTACTTTTTTGGGCGAAGGCGTCACGGGCGACATGCTCATCCTGAGCCAGGTGGTACTGAGCCTGCAATTGGGCTTTGCCATCATTCCGCTCATTCACTTTGTGAGCGACCGCCACCGCATGGGTAAGCTGACCATCGGGCCGGTGCTGAAAACCCTATCGTGGATTTGCGCCCTCATCATCGTGGCGCTCAACGTAAAATTGGTGGTGGAGGAAATTACTTCGTGGCTTAGCGCCTCCGAGTCGCCTCTCGTGCTCTGGCTGACGGTGGTGCCATTGGCCGCGGGAGCGGCAGGCCTGCTGCTGTACGTCAGTTTTGCCCCCCTTATAAAATCCATGTTGCGGGAGCAAAAACACCATCCGCACGCCACGCCCGGCTCGTTTTCTGTTTTTGAAAAAAAAGAATTCAAGCGCATCGCCGTGGCGGTGGACTTTAGCGACATGGACGAACTCACCCTCAAATATGCCCTGTCAATGGGCGCCCCCGGAGCGTCCTACCTGCTGATTCACGTGGTGGAATCGGCCGGTGCCCTTTTGCTGGGCGATGAAATCCGCGACCTCGAAACCACCGCCGATAAAGAACGTTTGGAATTTTATGCCCGTGAGCTGACCGCTAAAGGCATTCCGGTGAAAACGTACCTCGGCTTTGGCAATCCCAAAACGAGCATCCCACACGCCGTGCAGGAATACAATGCCGGCCTGCTCGTGCTCGGCGCTCACGGCCACCGGCTTTTCAAAGACCTCGTCTTTGGAACTACCGTTGACTCGGTGCGCCACAACGTGAGCATCCCCGTGTTCATCGTGCGGGAGGATGGGTGACGGCGGCGTCACCCCCGCCTGCGCACCAACTCCAGCACCCCATTGATGAAGGTCAGCGGGTGGATGGGGTTGCCCGGCACGTAAAGGTCCACCTTGTATTTTTCCAAGAAACGGCGGTCGAGGGCGGGGCTGCCTGCGAAGATGCCGCCGCTGATGGCATCGGTGCCGGCGAGGATGATTATTTTCGGCTCCGGCACGGCGTCGTAGCAGATTTGCAGCGGCCGGGCCATGTTCTCCGAAAAAGGCCCCGTGATGACGATGCCGTCGGCATGGCGGGGTGAAGCCACGAACTCGATGCCGTAGCGGCCCATGTCGAAGTTGACATTGCTGCAAGCACCCAACTCCATCTCGCAACTTGCATCGCCGCCCGCCGACACTTGCCGCAGCTTGAGCGAGCCGCTGAAGTATTCACTGATTTCTTTCCGGATCAAGACTGGGTTCAGCTCGATGGGCTGACCGCCGCCTGCCTGCACGATGAGGCGCTCCCGCTCGTTGGTGGCGATTTTATAATCCTTCGTAAATTGGATGAGGCTGGGTTGGGCAAAAGCGCACTCGCCGCAGAAGGTGCATTTCCCTAAATCAATGGACAAGGGTTGCAGACTGATGGCGCCCGTGGGGCAAAGGTCTTCCAACCCGGCGGTGCCGTCTGCCCCGGCGGCGATGAGGGGCCTGCCCCGGAACACGCCCGGCGCCTGTGCCGCCGTGGGGTCGGGGATGTATTGCTTGCCCTGGTGGGCCAAAATTTTGATGGTGTTTAGCATTTTTAAAACTTTTTCCAGAGGTCTGTGGGAGGTTTAGAAGGTTTAGGCCTAAACCTCCGAAACTTATTACACCTTCTAAACCCTCTCCAACTACAAATCATGCCCGCAATAGGACAAGTCAAAACTCTTGTTGCAAATGGGGAAATCCGAAATCTCGTTGTTCCGCACCGACATGGCCACCGCCAGCCAGTTGTGAAACGAGGGGTCTTTCACCTTGTAATGTTGCAACTTCCCGCCCGGCCCAGTGATGGCGCAGTGACAAATTTCGCCCCGCCAGCCTTCCACCAGCGATAGCGAAAAGGCATTGGCGGCAGGTGCATGCAGTGCCATCCTATTACCCGAAGGGGCGGGTATTTTTTCCAACAGTTGCCGGATGTATCCGAGCGATTGTCTGATTTCCTGCCGCCGCATTTGGGCACGTGAGTACACGTCGCCGTGGTGCTTGACCACGGGTTTGTGCGCCAGTTGAAGGTAGCCGTCGTGGGGGTGCGAGGCTCGCACGTCGCGGGCGATGCAGCTCGTGCGGGCTGCCATTCCCACTGCCCCGAACGACCAGGCGTCCTCCTCGCTTACCACGCCGGTGCGCTCGAAACGGGCCTGCACACTCGGCAGGGTGAAAGTCTTGCGGCACATTTCTAAATAGTCGGGTTCGTAGGCATCGAGGATTTGGCGAAGCCGGTCACCAAGTTCGGGGGTGAAGGGGAAGTTGGAATACCCCGCCCGGATGAGGCCTTTGGCAAAGCGGTTGCCGCACCACTCCTGGAAAAAATTGATGAGTGGCGTTCGCAACCTGCCGAACACTGCACTGCCGAGCTGATAAGCCACGTCGGTGCACATGGCGCTCAGGTCGCCCGTGTGCACGGCAAGGCGCTCCAGTTCAAGGGCGAGGGTTCGGGCAAAGCGAAGGTCTTCGCCTGGCTGAAAGCCAGCGAGGCTCTCCCATAGGTTGACGAATGCGGTGGTGTGCCCGGCCACCGTATCGCCGGCGATACCCTCCGCCAGGGTGTGGCGTTGCAGCAGTTTTTCTTTTTGTAAAAAAAGTGCCTCCACACCCCGGTGCTGAAAACCCAACTGAATTTCGAGGTGCCAGATTTGCTCGCCGTTGCAGATGAAACGGAAGTGCCCCGGCTCGATGATTCCGGCGTGGATAGGCCCCACGCCCACCTCGTGGAGTTCCTCACTTTCGATGCGGAAGAAGGGGTAGTTGGCGATTTGCGAAGCCTTGTCTGTCCGGTTGAAGGGGAAGCGAAGTGGTTTCAGCCAGGGGTGGCCGCTGTAACCCACGCCATAATTTTCGTGGATTTCACGCTCAAATTTCTGGAATGCCAGCCGGTGTTTGCTTAGCGATGGGTATGTTTTTGACGGCTCCATACGGGTGGAGGACAAGTAGATTTCCGCCGTCGCATCGTTGGCGATGCAACTAAATACCCTGACCGCTTCGCCCTCCGGCACGCCGAAATAGCTCACGACGTGGTTTTCCAACTTTGCCAACAACCCCGTGTTTTGGGCCAAAAAGGCGTCGTAGCCCAATTCGGGAATGGCGCTCAGCGGGCAGGTTTCGTTGTTTTTTATACTGTGGTATTTCATGTCTTTTTCGTTTGTTGTGACCGGGTTTTAAAGCGTGGGTGCAACTTCAGGTTGGCCCTCGCACAGTAGCCGGTCAAGTCAATTCAGGCCATTTGCAGCATACACTGTTGTGTTTCATCCTTTGCGCCCTTGCGCCCTTGCGTTAATTATTTTGTCTCGCTTTTTCTCATCCGCCTTCGGCGCTTAATAATTAACGCAAAGACGCAAAGACGCAAAGACGCAAGGTTGTTTTTAGTTCTCTCCACTTCTGTGTTTCATCCTTTGCGCCTTTGCGCCCTTGCGCCCTTGCGTTAATTATTTTGTCTCGCTTTTTCTCATCCGCCTTCGGCGCTTAATAATTAACGCAAAGACGCAAG
>SCUG01000219.1 GCA_004297645.1 Saprospiraceae bacterium
TGTAATACTTGTCGAGAAGTGTAGAGTATAGGATATATACCCAGGCCATAAACAAAAAAAAAGCCTCCCCTTTATGGGAAGCCTTCGGTGGGTGATGAAGGATTTGAACCTCCGACCCTCTGCGTGTAAAACAGATGCTCTGAACCAACTGAGCTAATCACCCTTTTATTTTTTCATCCCCTCCGGCCCTCCCGGCTTGTCAGCCGGGATGCTCTGAACCAACTGTGCTAATCACCCTTTTATTTTTTCAGCCCCTCCGGCCCTCCCGGCTTGTCAGCCGGGATGCTCTGAACCAACTGTGCTAATCACCCTTTTATTTTTTCATCCCCTCCGGCCCTCCCGGCTTGTCAGCCGGGATGCTCTGAACCAACTGTGTTAATCACCCTTTTATTTTTTCATCCCCTCCGGCCCTCCCGGCTTGTCAGCCGGGATGCTCTGAACCAACTGCGCTAATCACCCTTTTATTTTTTCAGCCCCTCCGGCCCTCCCGGCTTGTCAGCCGGGATGCTCTGAACCAACTGTGCTAATCACCCTTTTTCAAAGCGTGTGCAAAGATATACGCTACCGTCATTTGCCCAAAAAAAGCATGAAACAAATTGAAAAATATTTCCGGGCCGCTGCAATCGCCGGGCAGTAGCAATTGCATTATCTTTACTGACGTTTCATCATCAATTTCCCGCCGGCGTACACATCATGAACAAAATCATCAAGAGAACGGGCATTGCGTTGGGTGCGACCCTGCTACTCCTGCTTGTGGCCGCCGCGGTAATCGCCGCATTTTTTCAGGATGCGGTGGGGCGCAAGCTGATTTTCGAATTAAACAAGCAACTGACCACGGAAATACATGTGACCGGATTCAACCTGTCGTTGCTTCGGGACTTCCCCGATGCGACGGTCAGTCTGAACGGGGTCACCGTCACAGGGACAAACGGGGAACCACTGTTGAAGGCAGCGGTAATGTCTTTTAATTTCCGGCTATTTAGTTTGTTTGAGCGCAGCGTAAAAGTTCATGCAATGGCCATTCGGGATGGGGCACTCACGGTGCAAATTGACCGTGCCGGCAAGGCAAACTACGCTATACTGAAAAACCGGAAAACACAGGAAGACGCCAGCTTCAACATTATCCTGACGGAGGCACGGTTAGAGAACATGGAGCTTAGCTACCGCAACGAAAAATTGCGGCAAGGCGCACAGACACACGTTGGCGAAGCCATATTCTCAGGCGAGTTTTCCAACGCACAATTCGACCTGCAAAGCTCCGCACAACTCACCTCCCGATACGTTGACCTCGGCGGCATGCGCTATTTTACCGAAAAAAACTGGGGATACGACGCCCATATTTTCGTGGATATGCCACATGGAACTTACGACTTGCAAAAGGTAAACCTGACGGTGGACGGCAACGCCTTCAACCTACAAGGCTCCGTCAAAAAACAGGGGAACGCCCAGGTACTGGATTTAAAGGCCACCACTGCCGGCGCCAACATCGAGTCGGTGATTGCCCTGCTGCCGCAGCAATATCTCTACGCTTTTGGAGATTTTTCCAGCAAGGGCCGGTTCCGGTTTCTCACCACAATCACTGGCCGGCTAAGCGCCACCGAAAGCCCGGCCATTGACATGGAATTCGGTCTGGAAAATGGACGGTTGGAAAGTCCCCGCCTGAAAGCGCCGTTCAAAGATGTCTCGTTCACGGCCACCTTTACCAACCAGGCCGAAAATGCCACCGGCAACACGGTCTTTGAAATAAGTAACTTCAAGGGATACCTCAACGGGGAATTGATGACACTACGCCTAAGGGTGGAAAATCTAAATGACCCTTATGTGGATTTCATGGCCGATGGGGTGATGCCAGTGGGCTACGTCGCTGGTTTCTTTGAAAACCCGGCCATCAGTGGTGGAAAGGGCAAGGTGGAGTTTAAAGACATAAAAATTAGCGGCTTGTACCGCGATATGGCCAGCATGGATAACATCAATTCCGTGGTCATGCACGGCGACCTCGAATTTGATGATGCCGCCCTTTTCATCAACGATGAAGAACTCCGCGTCGAACGCGGCCAGTTTCATTTCGACGACAACATGGCCTCCCTCCAAGACTTCCGGCTTACCGGCGCCGGTAGTGAAATCGGGCTTAATGGGCAGGTGCAGAATCTACTCCCCGTCTTGCTAAGCGATGCTGCTCAATCGGGAGAGGCCAAGCTGGCATTCCAGGCGGAATTGGTTTCCCCAAAAATGGACCTCAGACGCCTAATCGGGCTGACGGATATTCCAGCGGAAAAAGGAGCCGTGGGAACAGAAGTTTCCGATTCGCTTAAAGTGGCCAAAAACACCCTCCAAGAGCGCATCGCCAGCCAGCTCGAAGGCGTATTTCAAGTGCGTGTGGATGCCTTTGAATACGATAAAATAGAGGGCCGGGACTTTTCGGGAATGTTGATTTTTGAAAACCAGGAAATGCGCATCTTGGGCGATACCAAAGGCATGAGCGGAAGTTTTGACCTCGACGGAGCGCTATTTTTTGAAAATCAATCCCGGCTCGAAGCCAAACTCTCCTGCCAGAATATTGACGTGAAAGAATTTTTTCGGGAAACAAATAACCTTGGGCAGGACTTCATCCGGCAGGAACAACTCGGCGGCACCATGAATGCCAAAATGCTCATCCATACTTTTTGGGATTCTACCGGTACCTTCCTCACAGACAAGATGCATGTCTGGGCAGAAGTGGGCATCGAAAAGGGAGAACTGAAAGATTTCAAAATACTGGAAGAATTCTCCGGCTACGCCAATGTGAGCGACCTGCGGCAGGTGCGTTTTGCCAATATGCAAAATTGGATAGAGGTGAAAAACAATACTGTTTACCTGCCGGCTATGTTTCTTCAAAACAACGCCATGAACCTCACCGTCAGCGGCGAGCAGACCTTCGACGACAAAATTAATTACAACATCAAGGTAAACGCCGCACAGGTTCTGGCCAATAAATTCAAAAAACACAATGCAAACCTGAAACCCATAAAGGCGCAAAATGACGGCTTTTTCAATCTCTATTTTAACATTAATGGCACCCTCGACGATTACCATTATGGGACAAATCGAAAACTCGTAAAAGAAAAATTTGCGCAGAGCGAGCTACAGAAACGCCAAATCAGAGGCACTCTTATCCAGGCTTTCGGCGGCGCTTCGCTCAACCTACTGCCCAAACAGGCTGACAACAGGCAGGATGCCGGAGAACCAACCACACAAGACGAAGATGTGGAATACATCGAAGGGTTTTAAGCCAAGCCACCGCTATTGGTCTTAGCCCAATACGCCAATCAGCTACCAGCAATTTGGTTAAATTTGTGCCACAATTTTTTTTACCCAAAAAAAGAAACTCGTGTCGCCGATAGTCTCTAAATTGAAATATTTGAACAGCATCATGCTCTATCTCTCGCTGCTATGGTTCCCATCCATTGCGCGGGCGCAGGGCACTGTCTCTTTCGAAGCTTTTGCCGACGCAAAAGAGGTCGTGGTGAATGGGTATTTCGACGTTTCTTTTACGCTGAAAAATGCCAATGGCACCAACTTCAGCCCTCCCGATTTTAAAGACTTCATGGTGTTGGCTGGCCCCAACACTTCCAACAGCATGCAATTTATCAATGGACAGGTGTCGAAAGAAATGGCCTATTCTTTCACGCTGCAACCCACCAGGGCCGGTCAGTTCATCATCGGCAGTGCGAGTATCAACGTGAACGGGAAACGCCTGAGAACCCGCCCCATCAAAATCAATGTGATAAAAAGCAAAGCCGGCAACAACCAGGGAAAGACCCAAGGCGAAGTGTTTGTGCGGCTGGAGCCTAACAAGACAAGGGCCTACGTTGGCGAACAGATATTGCTCGACTACAAGTTGTACACCACCGTTTCTATCGAAGGGTACGACATCCCCGAAGAACCAGCCTACCGCGGGTTTTACGCACAGGAATTGGTGCATTACAATACCCGCCCCCAGCGGGAAGTCATCAACGGTACTCAATACACCACCAAGGTGCTCCGCCGGGTGGCACTATTCCCCCAACAAACCGGCATGCTGACCATCGAACCATTTACCATCCAATTCCGCGTGATGCAAGATGGAAATGGCGGCGGGTTTTTCTTTAACCGCCGGGTACGCCCGGTAATTTTCACAACCGGTCCAGTGAAAATTAGTGCGGCAGCATTGCCAGCCGGAGCACCCGGTTATTTCAGCGGAGCTGTCGGCAGCTACGAGTTTCAAGCCTCCGCCAGTCCCGCCAGCGTAACCACCAATGACGCCATTTCCGTGGTGCTTCTCATGGCAGGCAACGGCGATATCAAGCGTGTGCAGGCTCCTGATTTGATGCTTTCCGACTCCTTCGAGGTATATCCGCCCAAAGTTTTGGAAGAAAAAATGACAGAAAATCAGGGCGAGATTCAGGGTAAAAAAGTAGTGGAATACCTCGTGCTTCCCAAATATCCTGGCAAGTATCAGTTGCAGCCGGGCTTCGCTTATTTCGACACCGGCCAATCGGACTACGTGGTGTTGCGGCAAGGGCCTTTTCCCATCCAAGTAAAACAAAGCTCTGACAACCATCACGTAGAGGACAAGAGCCAGGCTTTAACCAAAATAGAAAATGACATCCGGTTCATCAAAACTGAATGCGATTTGGTGAAAAAGGATGAGCCTTTTACAGGGTCTCCGGCATTTTGGGTCATAATGCTCAGCCCGGTGCTGGCTTTTGCGGGGGTGCTGTTTTACCGAAAAGCACGCAATAGAAACGAGGGACTTGATGCAACGGTATCGAGGAAACGGCGAGCCAACAAGAAGGCGCAAAAACGTCTCTCCCTGGCTCATAAACACCTGCAAGCCAATGAAAGCCAGGCCTTTTACGACGAAGTATCAAAAGCTTCGCTCAGCTATGTGTGCGACAAACTCGACATCCCCCGTGCTGAACTCTCCAAAGAAAATGTGCGTGAAAAATTGGAGTCAATGCACATCGAGGCTTCTCAAATTGAGGCCTTTTTGAAAATGCTGCAAACATGCGAAATGGCCCTCTTTGCCGGCATGGACAATTCCGCGGCCATGCAATCAACCTATGACAACGCCATCTCCGTCATTGCTGGCATCGAAAGTAAAGCAGGCCAAAGTGAGGCTGCCTAACCCGATAAAACGAATACCACGCAATGAAACATTTTCCCTTGCTCGCTGCTTTTTGCTCACTTTCGGCGGCTCATCTCGCCGCCGTCCTGTTTCAATGGGCACCAGGGGTATATCTCACCAAGCCCCTTTTATTGAGCATCCTGGCCACCTGGTTTTTTCTTCAAACCAAAAACAGCTCGTCAAAATTCGGCAGGTTCATGCTGACAGGACTGGTATGCTCCATCGCCGGCGACATCTTCTTGATGTTTAACAAAGAAAATTTTTTTCTCCTTGGACTCGGAAGTTTCTTATTAACACACCTTAGCTACATAGCGGCTTTCAGCCTTTATCCTTCATTTAAAAATGGAGCGGTGCGCCAGCAGCCTTTGCTCGCATTACCGCTACTCCTGTTCTTGCCACTCATGAGTTGGTATTTGTGGAGCGATTTGCCCATCCCTTTCCAAGTTCCGGTATTGGCTTACAGCGGTGCCCTCACCCTGATGGCTTTGAGCAGCCTGAATATGTCCCGGCGGGTGGCAAAGCAAACCGCCATGTTGTTGGTATGGGGAGCGGTGTTATTCGTTTTGTCTGACAGTATGATTGCTGTTGAAAAATTCAAAACCACAGGACTCCCACCCGTTTTTATGCAGTTCTGCATCATGAGTACCTACCTCACCGGGCAGTATTTACTGGCAAAAGGAAGCGTATTGGCAAACCAAGAAATTTAAACAGTTCCCCGGTTCAGCGTACGCCAAAAAGAGATGAGCATTCTAAAAGGTAATATTATGGTAACGATGATACTGGCTGCGCCAAAAAAAAGCATTTCGGCCTGCACGTATCTCGCCATGTGTATCTGCCCATTATAAGAAAGGTGGGCGAAAATATCCTGCAACCCGATTTGGTCAAGATACAACTGGAAGAGGTGAATCACCTTTATCAGGTAGATAAACAGCGGGATGCACATAATGATGACCGCCACTTTCGCCCACTGTAGCCGGGCCAAAAAGGTGTGTTTCAGTAGGAAAATGTAGCGGGTGAATGTGACAAAAACGAGCACGAACAAAATGTTTGTGGTCCAAAAATGGTAGTCAGCGCGGGTTTTGTAAATTGGAAATAAAACGGCCGCCAGCAGCAATGCCGTGGCCATCCACCAAACTAATTCGAGTCTTATTGAGAGTGATAGTTTTTTGTCCATTGCCATTCTTTATTCAGGGGGTGAAAGTACGCATCCCTCCCCAATCCGGCCCCGAACAACAAAGGCCCGCACATCTAATGACATGCGGGCCTTTGCAATAACCCCCTAAAGGGGTGAACCCCTTTGAAACAAGAAAATAAAAAAGTTGGCAGTGACCTACTCTCCCAGCTTTTAGGGCAAGTACCATCGGCGCTGAAGG
>SCUG01000024.1 GCA_004297645.1 Saprospiraceae bacterium
CCTTAAATACGGTGGTGTTAGTGGAGGGCGGCATAGCCCACACATACAGCGATGTGCCACTGCGCATTCTTGAAATATTAGGAGGCCGGTGGGCATGGTTGGGCATACTCAGGTGGGTGCCATGCGGCCTTCGCAATGCCATTTACGATTGGGTGGCCCGCCACCGCTACCGGTGGTTTGGTAAAAAGAGCGCCTGCATGCTACCCACGCCGGAGCTAAAAGCCAAGTTTCTATAACCAGAACTTTCTTCCAGCATATTTTCGTTTCGAAGATTCATTTCCAGAAATTGTGATACGGGAATTTCCCCCTTCCGGGCCTTCTACTTCCGGGCGCATTGCTGTAATTTCGCCGCTCATTTTTGAAAAATACCGACATGAGAAGAACCGAAATCGCTGCTATTTTAAAAGAATCCAGGCCCGGCACCGAAGTTACCGTCATGGGTTGGGTGAGAGCCTTTCGTTCCAACCGCTTCATCGCCCTCAACGACGGCTCCTGCTTTGACACCATTCAGGTGGTGGTAGATTTTGAGAGATTCGATGAGGAGTTTTTGAAAAAAATAAACTTCCACGCCTGCATCTCCGCCACCGGCAAACTGGTCGAATCGCAGGGGGCAGGGCAGTCTGTGGAAATTGTGGCTGACAAGATTGAACTGCTCGGCGAGTGCAACCCCGAAGAGTACGCCCTCCAGCCAAAACGCATGACGATGGAGTACCTGCGCGAAAAAGCGCATTTCCGCATCCGCACGAACACCTTCAGTTCAGTCTTTCGCATCCGCCACGCCGTGGCTTTCGCCGTACACAAATATTTCAACGACAACGGCTATTATTACATTCATACCCCCATCGTGACAGGTAGCGACGCCGAAGGCGCTGGCGAGATGTTCCGCGTGACCACACTTGACGTAGGCAACCCACCCCGCACCGAGAATGGGGCCATCAACTGGAAAGAAGACTTTTTCGGTAAAAGCACAAACCTCACTGTTTCCGGGCAGTTGCAGGGCGAAATAGCAGCCCTGGCGCTGGGCAAGATTTACACTTTCGGCCCGACATTCCGCGCCGAAAAATCCTTCACGCCCCGCCACCTCGCCGAGTTCTGGATGATTGAGCCAGAAGTCGCCTTCTTCGACATCCACGACAATATGGACCTGGCCGGGGATTTCGTCAAGTTCCTCATCAACCACATCCTTGATAACTACCTGCCCGACCTTGAATTTCTTGATGACCGCATCAAGCAGGCGGAGAAAAACATGAAACAGGAGGAGCGCCGTCCGATGGGTCTCATCGACATGCTCCGCTTCGTGGTAGAAAACGACTTTGAACGCATTACTTACACCGAAGCCATCCGCATTTTACAAAATTCCAAGCCTTACAAAAAAGGGAACTTCCAGTTTCCCGTGGAATGGGGCAAGGACTTACAGTCAGAGCACGAGCGCTACCTCGTGGAAAAGCATTTCCAAAAACCCGTCATAGTGCGGGATTACCCCAAAGCCATCAAGGCATTTTACATGCGCGAAAACGACGGCACCGAGCCTGGAAAAGAGACCGTTGCTGCCATGGACGTACTTTTCCCGTATATCGGCGAAGTCATCGGCGGCTCGCAGCGAGAGGAGCGCCACAGCAAACTGATCGAGCGCATCCACGAACAGGGCATCCCCGAAGAGGACCTTTGGTGGTACATCGAATTGCGCAAGTTTGGCGGTTGCCCCCATTCGGGTTTCGGCCTCGGCTTCGAGCGTATGGTGCAGTTCATCACCGGAATGGGCAACATCCGCGACGTAATTCCATTCCCGCGGGCAGCAGGCAGCGCGGAGTTTTAAACAGAAGACCGGTCCGGGTTGTTGGTTTATTCTTATTTGCACTTAGATAACTGACAATTTTCAACGAAGAACAGTCCACGTAATGCTTACTGTCCAAAATCTGACAAAAACATACGCCTCCGGCAGCCGGGCGCTCACCGTCCTCGATAGCGTCAGCTTCAACATCGAAGAGGGAGAAACCTTTTCCATCGTCGGCCCATCGGGTAGTGGCAAAACCACCCTGCTCGGCCTCTGTGCCGGACTCGACCGCGCCACGGATGGATCCGTCACGCTGAACGGCATCCGTCTCGACGAGCTAAGCGAAGACGAGCGGGCTGCCGTGCGCAACCAACACGTGGGCTTTGTTTTTCAAAATTTTCAGCTCCTGCCCACCCTCACGGCGCTCGAAAACGTGATGGTGCCGATGGAGTTGCGCGGTGAAAAAGGCGCAGCCGGGAAGGCTATGGAACTGCTCGATCGCGTGGGCCTCACCGGCCGGCACGACCATTACCCCGCCCAACTCTCCGGCGGGGAACAGCAGCGCGTTTCGCTGGCACGTGCCTTCGCCAATAAGCCAAAAATCCTTTTCGCCGACGAACCCACCGGCAACCTCGACGCCGAAACCCACGACGTGGTGGAAACCCTGCTGTTCGACCTAAACCGTGAGGCAGGCACAACCCTAGTTTTGGTTACCCACGACCTCGAATTAGCTAAAAAAACCGGCCACATACTGAAACTGAGGGGCGGGAAGGTTGTGGATTAGGAAAATGTTATACCCCAGCACGTTTTTTGCAATTCACATGATTACAAGTATTTTTGGGTGCCCGGTATAAACCAGCCCCGGCTCTTCGGCCAATATCATTAAATCCAATTTTCATCTATGAAATCTCTGACGTACACCGCGTTTTCTGCTCTTTTTTTATTGGCAATTGCCGCCTTCCGGCTCCCTGGCTTAGCGCAGGGCGAAGTGATGCTCACCTGCAATCTGACTTCCTGCGAAAAGGTGGACTCTATCTATCTGTTTGAATTCAACGGCATAAATTTTAAGAAAATACAAACTGCTCTTACGAAGGATTGGCAGACATACCAGTTCAAATTGCCGGCAACCGGGCCTCGGTTCTATTATGCCGGTCAGGACGCCAACAATTTGAAGCCCCTCATTTTAGGCACTGAAAAAGATGTGAAACTAAATGGCACTTGCCGCAGTTTTCAGGCCGCCCAGTTGGCAAATTCCGACCTGAACAAAAGCTACGAAGCCTTGAAACTGGTTCTCAATACATCCAAAAACGAATTCGGGCAATACCTTCAACAGCTTCAGGCTGCCAATGCCCAAGACAACATCGACTTGGCCAACAGCATCATTCTAAAGCTGGGGAAAATGGATGACCAGCGCCTCCATTTGATAGATTCCCTGAAAAAGGAAAGCCCCTACTTAGCTACAATTGTGGCACTGAACACGTACCTGAGCTACCAAAATCACGGCAGCGGAGACTATACCGAAATCGAATATTTCGCCACCCACTATTTCCAATTGGTGGATTGGAGCGACCCCAACCTCTTTTATATGCCCTGGGTTTACGAAGGCCTGAAAGGTTTTTCCCAAGCTCTCACCAATGTAAACATGCCCGATGCCATGCAAAAACATTATCTGGATTTGCTGCTCAGCCAGATTTCGGAATCTTCCCGTACCTACATGCTGGCGCTGGGTGGAATCATCGCCGGTCTTCAGGCCAAAAATAGCCCTCTGATTAAAACCTATGCGGAGCGATATGCCGAAAAATACAAAAACACCGAGCCGGAGGCGGTGGCACAAATTCAGCAATTGCTACAACAACCGGCTACATTCAGCACCGGCAGCGAAGCACCGGTTTTCACCATGAACACGCCAGATGGCAATCCGCTAAGCCTCCAGAGTTTGCGTGGAAAAGTTGTGCTCATTGACTTTTGGGCGAGCTGGTGCGGACCCTGCCGCCGGGAAAACCCGCATGCGGTGGAAGCCTATCAAAAATACCACGACAAAGGGTTCGACATCCTCGGTGTGAGCCTCGACAAAACCAAGGACAGGTGGGTGGATGCCATCGAGAAAGACGGCCTCATCTGGCACCATGTCTCCGACCTGAAAGGCTGGCAAAATGCCGCCGCACAACTCTACGGCGTACGCTCCATTCCCCACACCGTCCTTTTGGATAGAGAGGGGAAAATCATCGCCCGTGAATTGCGGGGTGATGCTCTCACTGCCAAACTGGAAGAAATTTTTGGAAAGTAATTTTGAAACAGGATAGCAAAAAAGGGAGCAAATTTTTGCTCCCTTTTTTGTTTCACTCCTATTTGTTGTGGGCAGCAGCTTCTATTCCTTGCGCCCTTGCGTTATTATACAACACAAGGACACAAGTAATGAACGGAAACCTTCATACTCAAAACCTGGTGGCGTGAGGTATAATTCGTGGAATTCGTGGCGCAAAATTCGTTGCCGCCAGCGGCGGCTGAATAATTACACTTTTTCAATTTCGCAAAAAGGACAGCTTCTCTACGGCCTCCGGGTGCTTTTCGAGGAAGTCTTTCAGCATGGTTTCGTCGAGCAGGAAGGTGAGCTTTGCGCCAAATTTTCCAGGGGTTTTCAGGTGGATGCGCACCAAGTGAAACAGGCCGAAGTCGCGCTCCGTGATTTTCTCCACGTTGTGCCAGGGGTAGCGGTAGGTTTTGAAATAATTGGAAGCATAGACGTAAATCTCGTCCAACTCGATCCGCAGCAATTTTAACAGTGTAAAATACAGCACCGCCAGGCCAGCTGCAAAAAACAGGGCCAAGCCCATTTTGAAAGTTGCCGCCGGAACACTTCCGAAATGAGGCGCTTTGGCCATCAGCACTGCAATGGTAAAAAGGCCAAAAAATACTATCCAGAATGTAGGAAGGAAGATTTTCAGGAACAGGGTGGAGTTCGAAGAAATTCGTTGCATAGTATCGTTGCAAAATGGTAGATGCCGAAATGGCGAAAATCAGGCTTTTGGAGTTTTCGGGGCGTCAACCGGTTCCAGTGCCATTTGCCTTTTTTCTACCCTCCGGGCAACGACAATGCTCACTTCGTAGAGCAATATCAATGGCACAGAAACCAGTATCTGGCTAAAAACATCAGGTGG
>SCUG01000220.1 GCA_004297645.1 Saprospiraceae bacterium
TTCATTGCCCTCACTATTTGTACTAAGCCTATTTGGTTCTGGCTGCATCCCGATTACCCGGATGGGTAAAGTTTAATAGCAAATGTCAAATGGACAAAACCTGGCGTTCAAAAGTATAATCCTGGTGTCAGCCGGGTCGTCCGGGTTTTCCATCAAATCGAGCACCGTTTGGCCTGATAGCGTGTCGCCGCACGATGCTGCCAATGATTTCTCAGCGCCGGAAGGCTCCGATGGCAGTTTAGTAAACCTCTCTTTCTGGCAACCAAAATTGAAGATTGTCAAGGCGAGGAAAGTGATGAGAATGCCTGCAAACACAGGCGTGGAAGGAAAAGTCTTTAACTTTTTCATACTTTTACAAAGTTTTTAATTAACAAATGGGGCCTTTGCCGTTTGCGCTAAAACAAGACGGCATTGGCCCTTTCCTATTCTATTTAAATCGCTCAATAGCTGGCCATCGTGGCAAATGCAACAACTGCAAGTGCCTGCTCAAAGTGTGTGCTTCTATTCTTTCCCCGCCTTTTTCTCCTGTTATGTTTTTCTTCCAATAGCAGCCTTCCTTTCGCCCGGTGGAAGATGGTGCCCGGTGGAAGATGGTGCCCGGGTTTTAGGAACTATTTCTCGTTGAAAATGAAAACTTGTGCTAAAGATAAAAGCCTTTTTTGCAAAAAAAACCAAGAATTTATTTCAACCTGTGGAAGGTAAAAATTATGCCGGCCAAGTATTATTGGAAACCAATCCTTAAGATTCAAAACACCTTTGATATAGTCGTTTCGAGCGGGGTTGCATTTTACTGCTTGGCCCCATCTGAGGTTGACCTTCCCCCGGAGTGTTAAATTTAGCGAAGCGTAATTTAACCCCTTCTCGCCACTCTGGACTCCCGTCCGGTGTCCGCTGCCCAGCCACTCCTCGCCAAGAGTGGCAAGTGTTCAGCATAGCGCCATTTGCTACTGCCATCCCACCACACCTCACCCCACCACCGCCACACATTTCAACTCAATCGCAATCGGTGTTGGCAAAGCCGTGATACCGACGGTCGTCCGGCAGGGCTGGTTGTCTTTGAAATACTCGGCGTAGATACGGTTGTAGGTATGGAAGTCCCGCTCCATGTTGACGAGGAAGACGGTCACGTCCACCAGCGAGTCCCAACCGGCGCCGGCGTCATTGAGCACCCGGCCGACGTTTTGAAAAACGGCGTGGCACTGTGCCTCGAAGTCGAACTCAATGAAGTTGCCGTTGACGCTGCGCTTCAGGCCGGGCACCTCGTCCGTCTCCGGGTCGCGGGGGCCGATGCCGGAGAGGAACAGCAGGTTGCCCACACGGCGGGCATGCGGGTACAAGCCAACGGGTTTGGGCGCGGATTTGGCGGTTATTTTTTCGGAATTTTTCATTGTCTCATTGCTTCATTGTCTCATTGCTTCATTGTCAATAAAACCTGGGGGTCAACAATGAAACGGCGAGGCAATTCAACCATCAAAATCTCACCCACTTCGATTCATTCTTGCCGGACTCGACCACTTTTTCGATGAAGCGCATGCCGCGCACGCCGTCGCTGACGGTGGGGAAATCCCGATAGACCGGATCCACTTCTTTGCCGTCGAGGCGCGCCTGGATGCAGCGGGCAAAGTTGCGGTAGATGTTGGCGAATGCTTCGAGGTAGCCCTCCGGGTGACCCGCCGGAATGCGGGTATGGGCCGTGGCCACCGGGTACAGCCCGATGCCGCCGGTACTGCGCACCGGCGGCA
>SCUG01000221.1 GCA_004297645.1 Saprospiraceae bacterium
TCTTGTTGGACGGTAAGCCTTAAATGGAACAAAAGTGGACATGGAATTTTTTTTTTGTTTGCGAAAGGCCACAAAGCTAAATTTTTGGAGGCATTGAAATATAAATTCGGGACTGGATTTAAACATCCTGGCACATTTACCTCATCACTTGACTCAGGTTTTGGGGACGGCCGTAGTAATCAGGCAGCCGGTATTGGTTAGAATGCTGTGAAAACAAGTTGTAAAAAAGGACAGTGGACGATACGCCTTCCTTTTCATAACAATTACCTTTGCTCATTACCTGTCAAAATTTTGCACCATGAAAATCACCTTTTTCGGCCATGCTTCCGTCCAAGTACAAATCAACGGGGCGTACTTAGTTTTCGACCCATTTATCACGCCCAATGAAAAGGCCGCCCACATTGATGTGGATGCCATTAAAGCAGACTACGTGCTGCTCTCGCACGGCCATGCAGACCACGTAGCCGACGTGGAGCGCATCGCCAAAAACAACAGCGCCACCATCGTCTCTTCCTTCGAAGCCGCCACGTGGTTTGGCAACAAGGGGTACCCCAACCACCCCATGAATCACGGCGGCAAAAAGCAATTTGTTTTCGGCACCGTCAAGTTCGTCCATGCCACGCATTCCAGCGTTTTGCCCGACGGAACCTATGGCGGCAACCCTGGCGGCTTCGTCGTTTGGGGCGCAGGCCAGTGCTTTTACTTTGCCGGCGACACCGGCCTTATGATGGACATGAAGCTCATTCCGCTGACTTGCCCAAAGCTCGATGTTGCCATCCTGCCTATTGGCGACAACTTTACCATGGGCTACGAAGATGCCGCCCTCGCTGCTGAATTCATCGGGTGCAATACTGTCATTGGCATTCACTACGATACCTTCGACATGATTAAGATTGACCATGATGCCGCCAAAAAGGCTTTTGAACAGCGCGGGAAAAAACTAATTTTGCCCGCCCTTGGCCAAACGATAGAACTATGACATGGGGTGAAGGACTGGCGGAACGGAAACCTATTCCTCCGTCCATCCGCCATCCCGGCAATCCTCCAATTCTTTGAAATGGGAAAAGTAATAGCACTCGCTAATCAGAAAGGCGGGGTGGGCAAAACCACCACCGCCATAAACCTCGCCGCCTGTGTGGCAATTCTTGAAAATAAAGTCCTGCTCATAGATGCAGACCCCCAGTCCAACTCCTCTTCCGGCGTGGGCATTTTTGAAGACGCCATTGAGGAGAGTCTTTACGATTGTCTGGTGAACGAGGCCAACCCGAACGACGCCATTTATGAAACGGAAACTCCCAACCTTCACCTCCTGCCTTCCACCATTGATCTGGTGGGTGCTGAGTTGGAATTAGTGATGAAGAAAAAGCGGGAATACGTCTTGAAAGAGGTCATTGACAAGGTGCGGGATGATTACGATTTCGTTTTTATAGACTGCCTCCCCTCCCTCGGCATCATCACGCTGAACGCCCTCACCGCTGCTGATTCAGTCATCATCCCGGTGCAGTGCGAATATTTTTCGCTGGAGGGTCTTGGCAAGTTGCAGCACACCATCAACCAGGTAAAAAAGAATTTCAATCCGGCACTCGAAATCGAGGGCATCCTGCTCTCTATGTACGACAGCCGGCTTCGGCTGGCCAACGTGGTGGTAAACGAAGTACGCAGTTTTTACAAAGAAAAAGTATTCGACACCATCATCCACCGGAACTCGAAAATCAGCGAAGCACCAAACATGCACCTACCCGTAGTGATGTACGACGCAGGTAGCCGCGGAACGATTAACTTTTTGAACCTCGCCAAAGAATTTCTGGAAAGAAACAAGGCCGGCCGGAAGGTTAATTCAGCACAAGTATAAACCAGCAGAGGTTTTCATTTTCATTCATTCCTGTGGCAGCCCCCAACGCCGCAAAAGAACTACCGAACGAAAAAAAACATGGCAAAAAAAGTACAAAAAAGAGAACTGGGTTTGGG
>SCUG01000222.1 GCA_004297645.1 Saprospiraceae bacterium
CTATGCCGGGGTGGACGCCAACATCGTGGCCCTTTCCGGCATAGCGCATGACAATGAAGGTCATCAGCACCGCCACCGGCAACATGCTGGAGATGAGCAGAGACGCCCGCAGGTTGAGCATCAGAATGATAACCACGATGATGCTGATGATGACTTCGTCCGACAGCGCGCGCTCTAATGTGCCGAGCGTTTCCTCAATCAGTTGGGTGCGGTCGTAAAACGGCACGATGGTGAGTTGGCTCACCGTGCCATCTGCCAACGTCTTTTTAGGCAGGCCGGGAGCTATTTCCACGATTTTTTCTTTGACGCCATTGATGACGGCAAGCGGGTTGGAACCATAACGGGCGACCACTACACCACCTGCCACCTCGGCGCCGTCCTTGTCGAGGACGCCCCGCCGGGTGGCTGGCCCCAATGAAACTACGGCAATGTCTTTGAGGCGGATGGGCACGTTGTTGTGTACCGCAACCACCGCCAGTTCGAGGTCTTCCACTTTTTTGATGTAGCCTAAGCCCCGAACTAAGTATTCCGCTTTGTTGATTTCGATAGTCTGTGAGCCGGCATCCCGGTTGGATTTTTTCACCGCAGCCACCACGTCCATCAGCATGATGTCGTAAGCTTTCAGGGCGCTGGGATTCACGTCCACCTGGTATTCCTTAATCTGCCCGCCGGCGGAGGCGACTTCGGAGACGCCCTCGACGGCATTGAGGGAATATTTCACATAGAAATCCTGCACCGTCCTGATTTCGTTCAAATCCCAGCCGCCGGTTGGGTTGCCCTGCGGGTCGCGCCCTTCGATGGTGTACCAATAGACCTGTCCGAGGGCGGTGGCATCGGGTCCGAGTGCAGGCTGCACGCCCGGCGGCAACAGGCCGGAGGGCAGGGAATTCAGTTTTTCTAAAATCCGGGAGCGTGACCAATAGAATTCAGTGCTTTCATCGAAGATGACGTAAATGATGGAAAAGCCAAACATCGAGGTACTCCGGATAGATTTCACGCCAGGCATGCCGAGCAGGAAGGTGGTGAGCGGATAGGTGATTTGGTCTTCCACGTCCTGCGGGGAGCGGCCCATCCAGTCGGCGAAAACGATTTGCTGGTTCTCGCCGAGGTCGGGGATGGCATCCACCGGCACGGGGTCGGAGGGCAGGAAGGTTTTCCAGCCAAAGGGCGCCGTGGCAATGCCCCAGCCGATGAAGGCTACGAGCAAGAGCAGGGTGACGAATTTTTTTTCGAGGAAAAAACGAATGATGTTGTTGAGCATGATGCTGCACTGGTTTGAAAATGGATGAAGAGCGCCGGCGTTCGGGCGCAATCAAACAGCGATACCCACAACGGCGCCCTTTGGCATCGAGTGGCTATCTGCAACCAGTGTTGGTCTAACAAAGGAAAGTCTGCAACATCACCAATATGTCCTCTTGGACAATGGGCGGCTTGTAGATAAGGTGGGAAACCTTCAGCGCCGCAGATGGTGCAAATGGGTAGTTGTAAACTACGAGGATGGTGTAAAGGAGTGCCGGTTTTTTCAGCAGTTCGACATTGGCAGTTTGAACCTGCTTGTCTTCATCGAGCTGATAGTATTTGGCGATGTTCTGGCAGCAGCCATTGTCTTCGTCGCATTGATGGGGGCTGCATGAAGCAGGTTCGGGCGCGCATAAATCCAGGGTGGAATTATCGCAAGCCGCCCGCTTGTCCATGCAAGAATGGCCCTTCATGGCTCCTTTGCAAAAATGCTTGTGAAGCGTGAAGCCGGTCGTGCTGAACAGGACCGTGATAGCGAGGATGATATGGAGAACTTTAGCTGCCAAGAGATTTAATTTACGTCGCAAAGGTATGGGGTGCGTGTGGGTTTTACTAATTGATTTCCGTTAAAGGTTTGCAAAGTTTTCAGTTTTTTTCAAAAAATGGCTGACTATCTTTGCCCGAAACCTTCTCAATGAAAAACTTCCTGCTGCTGATTGTGCTGAGCCTTTATTTGCACTCTTCCTTTGCACAGAATCTTTTACAGCCCGAACTCGAAGCGTTTTACAATCCCGCTCTCCGGCCCTTTTATTTCGGCGTAGCCTCCGGAGATCCGCAGCCCCACAGTGTGGTGATTTGGACCAAAATCGTCCCCGAAAATTTGGGGTTGCAGCAAATACATTGGGAGGTGGCCACTGACACACTCCTGCAAAACGTAGTGCAGTCGGGCACCGGCGAGGCGGATAGCTCCTCTGCTTTTACCCTGAAATTAGTGGTGGAAAACCTCGAAGCGGGCACCCACTATTTTTACCGCTTTCAGCATGAGGGGAGGTACTCGCCCATTGGCCGCACTAAGACGGCTCCGGAGGGGGAGGTGCCGCTGTTGCGCTTTGCAGTAGTGAGTTGCGCCAACTTTCCGTCGGGCTATTTCAATGCGTTCGGTGACCTCGCCCGCCGCAACGATATAGACGCCGTGCTCCATCTCGGCGACTACATTTACGAGTATGGCAGCGGCGGCCCTCGCAAGAAAAAGAAGAACTTCTCCCGGCCCCACATTCCCAACCATGAAATCCTGACGCTGCAAGACTACCGTACCCGCTACGGCCAATACCGCCTTGACCCGCAACTGATGGAGGCTCACCGGCTGCTTCCCTTCATCGTCATCTGGGACGATCACGAGCTGGCCAACAACTCCAACGTGAGCGGCGCCCAAAACCACGACCCCAACAGCGAGGGCAGCTGGGAACAACGCAAAGCCATTGCCCGGCAGGTCTATTTTGAATGGCTGCCCGTGCACGACAATCCGCAGCGCAGCATCATTCGCAGCTTCCGGTACGGCGGCCTCGCCGAGTTGTGGATGCTCGACGGCCGCCTCGAAGGGCGCAGCCCGCAGGCCAAAGGCACCGGCGACCCGGCGTTGCCCTCCGCAAGCCGCCACATGCTGGGCGAGAAGCAGACGGAGTGGCTGCTCGACGGCATGAAAAACTCTACCGCCCGCTGGAAAATCATGGGCAACCAGGTCATCTTCTCGCCGCTTAACGACAGCAAAGTTTTTAGCCGCGACCCCTCCATCCGCATGGACCGATGGGATGGCTATCCTGCCGAGCGCAGCGAGATTTTCGACTTCTTTTATAAAAACAACCTGAGAAATATCATTGTCGTTACGGGCGACGTGCACACATCCTGGGCCTTCGAACTGACGGGCGACCCGCTCAACCCTTCGAAGTACAACCGGAAAACGGGTATGGGCGTCACCGGCGCAGAATTTGTCACGCCGAGCGTGTCTTCGTTCAACTTCGATGAGGTGGTGCCGAAGTTCGTCACCTGGGAGGCTAAACGCCGTTTTTGCAAAAAGAAAAACAACCCTCACCTGCGCTTCCTCGACCTCAACCACCACGGCTACATGACCCT
Organism: Saprospiraceae bacterium; assembly: GCA_004297645.1. Classification (GTDB taxonomy): domain Bacteria; phylum Bacteroidota; class Bacteroidia; order Chitinophagales; family Saprospiraceae; genus UBA6168. Next base: position 3,370 of record SCUG01000222.1, read on the forward strand.
CACCCTGACGCCGGAACGGGCACAGGCTGATTGGTTTTTTGTGAAAACCCTGTACGAGGTGGACTATCGCTTCAAACAAAAAGGCGGGCGCTACATCGAGTACGACGGAAACCAGGTGAAGAAGAATAAGAAACGATGAAGTTTTGGCTCATGCCGGGCTTGCGTGTAATTGTACAGCCGAACCCCAGTCCGGCTGCGCCAAAAGTTTCGCCGGGCTGCGGTTCGGCGATACTTTTTCACCGCAAACCAACATGAGCCAGAGTTTCTATTTTAGACTTTGGACACTTTCACTAACCCCCCGATTTATCCGGGGGTTAGTGAAAGTGTCCAAAGTCTAATTTCTATTACCAAATCAATTTTAGCATAAAATGAAAAAACTTTTAGTCCTCATTTCTATGGCGGCGGCCATTTACGCCCTTTCATGCACCAACGACGCGGAAGCTTCCAAGCCGCTCAATCCCAATGGCGACAGCGAACTCGCCCTGCTCATGCGCTCCATGTTCGACGATGGAGCGAAGGTGAAAGAAGCCATACAAAATGGCCGGGTGCCCAAAATTTTGGTTGAATTTGAAAAAATCCACACCGCAAAAGCCACGATGCCGGGCAAGGCTGACACTCCCGAATTCAAAACCTTTGCAGCAGCCTACGTGCAAGCCGTAAACGCCCTGAAAGAGGCCAACGGTGAAGATGTGGAAACGCACTACACTGGCATGGTGAACGCCTGCATGAATTGCCACAACGCCGTTTGCCCCGGCCCCACCCGGCGAATAAAGAAGCTGTATCTCTGAGAGGTTTAGTAACGTGTTCAAAATAAGATGTTCTTTTTGAGGCCGCCTCCGGCGGCCTCAAAAAAAACATCTTATTTTGCGCACGTTCCTTAGGAGGTTCAGGAGGTTTTGTGGCGAAAAAGAGCCGAAAGACGCCAAACATTTGAGGCGTTTGCGACTAAACCTTCTAAACCTCTTAAACATTTACCATCATTCATCAATTGGAAAAAGTAAACGCTGTCCCACTTAAAACGCTCGCCCCCCAGCTTTCCGGCGAGCTGCATTCCGATGACCTGATGCGGGCGCTGTACGCCACGGATGCCTCGGTGTACCGCGCATTGCCGTTGGCGGTGGCCTGTCCGAAAGATGCCGCTGACATTCAAAAAATCGTCGCATTTGCGGCGGCGCACGGGGTGCCCCTCATCCCGCGGGCAGCGGGCACCTCGCTGGCCGGCCAATGTGTGGGGGAGGGCCTCGTCGTAGATGTGTCGCGCCACATGACGGCGATTTTGGAAGTGAATGAAAAAGAGCAATGGGTGCGCCTGCAACCCGGCGTCATCCGCGACGAACTGAACCGCCACCTCGCACCCCATGGGCTGTATTTCGGCCCCAACACTTCCACCGCCAACCGCTGCATGATGGGCGGCATGGTGGGCAACAATTCCTGCGGCAGCACTTCCATCGTCTATGGCTCCACCCGCGACCATTTGCTGGAGGTGCATGCTATTTTGAGCGATGGTTCGGCGGCTGTTTTCCGGGCATTGACGCCGGAAGAATTTCAGGCCAAATTAGTGCAGAACAACCTCGAAGGCCAGCTCTACCGGCAGATTCACCAGGCGCTATCGCCGCCGGAACAGCAGGCGGAAATCCGGCGGGAATACCCCCTGCCCATCATCCACCGGCGCAACACAGGCTACGCCGTGGACTTGCTGCTCGATGCCCAGCCTTTCGCCATAGGCGGGAAACCGTTCAACTTCTGCACGCTGCTCGCCGGGTCGGAGGGCACGCTGGCCTTTGTCACAGAGATAAAGTTGGGGCTGTCGCCGCTGCCGCCCAAAGACCACCTGCTGGTGTGTCCCCATTTCAACGATATTCAAAGCACCATGGAGGCCGTGGTGGCGGTGATGGCCCACCGGCCGGATGCCTGCGAGCTGATGGACAAGGTCGTGCTGGATTGTACAAAAGAGAACATCGCACAGCGCAAAAACAGCTTTTTTGTCGAGGCCAGCCCCGCCGCCATTCTGATGATAGAATTTCGCGGCGAAGGTGCGGAGGAAAAAGCTGACCACCTCATCGCCAGCCTCCGGTCAGCGGGTTTGGGCTATGCTTTCCCCAAAGTTTTTCCACCAAAAACCAACAGCGCCTGGGAACTGCGCAAAGCAGGCCTCGGTCTGCTCGCCAACATTCCTGGTGACGCCAAGGCGGTGGCCTGCATCGAAGATACCGCGGTGGCCATTCATGACCTGCCCGCCTACATCGGCGAATTCACCGAAATGATGCACAGCCATGGCCAGCGGGCCGTCTATTACGCCCACGCCGGGGCCGGCGAAATTCACCTGCGCCCCATCCTCGACCTGAAGAATCCGAAAGACGTGGCCCTGTTCCGGGAGTTGACGATGACCGTCGCCAAATTGGTGAAAAAATACCGCGGCTCGCTCAGCGGCGAACACGGCGACGGCAGGGTGCGCTCCGAGTTCATCCCCCTGATGATTGGAGAGAAAAACTACGAACTGCTCCGGCAGATAAAGCGCACATGGGACCCTGGCAACATTTTCAACCCCGGCAAAATAGTGGACGCCCCGCCGATGAACACCACGCTGCGGTGCGAGCCGGGCAGCGAAACGCCCGTTTACGACACCGTTTTTAACTTTGAAAATGCAGGCGGCATCCTGCGGGCCGCCGAAAAATGCAACGGCTCCGGCGACTGCCGGAAACTGCCCGCAGCAGGTGGCACCATGTGCCCCAGCTACCACGCCACCCGCCGGGAAAAGGACACCACCCGCGCCCGTGCCAATGCGCTCCGGGAGTTCCTCACGCACCCCGCCGGTGCGGCCAACGCCTTTTCCCGAAAAGAGCTGCACGAGGTGATGGACCTTTGCATGAGTTGCAAAGGCTGCACCTCGGAGTGCCCTTCCAACGTGGACATGGCAAGCCTGAAAGCCGAGTTCCTGCACCAGTATTACCGCAGCAATGGCACGCCCTGGCGGGCGAAAATTTTCGGGCACATTGATAAAATTTACGGCTGGGCCATGCCCGTCGCCGGCCTGAACAACTTCCTGATGTCCAACGCTCTCACTGGCGCTCTGATAAAACGGGCGCTCGGCATCGCCCCGAAACGGCCGTTGCCAGCCCTGCACCGGCAAACGCTGCGAGACTGGTTTTTTAAAAGAAAGAAAAGCGTGGCTGGCGCCAAAGGCAGGGTGCTTTTTTTCTGCGATGAATTCACCAATTATTTGGATGTGCCCGTTGGGCTAAAGGCGATTTTGCTGCTCGAACGCCTCGGCTATGAGGTGACGCTGCCGGTGCATGTAGCCAGCGGCCGGGCTTTGATTTCAAAAGGGCTGCTGCCGGAGGCTCAAAAGCTGGCGCAAAAAAATGTGGAATTGCTGTCGCCCGTGGTGACAGACAAGACGCCATTGGTGGGGCTGGAGCCTTCGGCCATTCTGACCTTCCGGGACGAGTACCCGCGCCTCGTGCTGCCCGAACAGGTGGTGGCTGCTAAAGCATTGGGCGAGCACTGCCTGACCATCGAGGAATTTTTGGCCAAAGAAATGGAAGGTGGCCGCATTTCTCCGGCCCATTTTACGAAGGAGGAAAAACACGTGCTGGTGCATGGCCATTGCCACCAAAAGGCCCTCTCGTCGGTGGACTTCACCCTTCAAATTCTGAGCCTGCCGGCGAATTACGATGTAGAAAACATCCCGTCGGGCTGCTGCGGTATGGCGGGTTCTTTCGGCTACGAGAAAGAGCATTTCGACGTGAGCGCTGCGGTGGGAGAGCAGGTGCTGTTTCCGGCGGTACGTTCGGCATCTTCCGATACCCTTATCGTGGCCCCCGGCACGAGTTGCCGCCACCAGATTTTCGATGGCACGGGGCGGCGGGCGCAGCATCCGGTGGAGGTGCTATTCGATGCATTGGCGCCGGCGAAGACCAATTCCCCCTGTGCCTGACTTACAGCAGGCTCGAAGCTCATTTTCAAAGATTGCGATTAGAAGAAGAAAATGGCCAATTTTGCGGAGGCTGGAGCTGTTATACACCCCCCGAATGCTGTGTTGGAGAGGGGCATGGAGAATAAAGAAGCCCGATGAGTAATGAGACTCATCGGGCTTTGTTTTGGCGGTCCGGACGGGACTCGAACCCGCGACCTCCTGCGTGACAGGCAGGCATTCTAACCAGCTGAACTACCGAACCAGATTATTCAATTTCGAAGTTCAGCGACCTTCCCGAGTATTCGGGACAGGCATTCTAACCAGCTGAACTACCGAACCAGATTATTCAAT
>SCUG01000223.1 GCA_004297645.1 Saprospiraceae bacterium
ATTTCCAAGAAAGAAAGATTGATGAAATCAAAGCTAAACTGGAAGAAAATCTTTGGTTTGGCACCCCAATAATTGCCTTTTATCCATCGGATAGAATTGTGGCGGAACCTGAGTTAAAAGTAATAGATGTGCAGAGCATCAAACCATGGAACGTTTACTACAATTCTTTAGATGTCTCTGTAAATTTTAAAAATTTCTTTGATTGGTTTAGAAGTTTGGAAGATATCGAAAATGAGAAAAGGCTTAATGAGGATAATTCTTACCGAGACAAAAGACTTAATTCAGTCAGAACAGCAATTACTAATTTTATTGGCAATATTACAAGTCCAAGAGTTAGGCGACAGCCTGAAGAAGAATTAATTGTTGAAAAAGAAAATCAACAACTTTCATTTCAAAATTTGTCAAGCGGTGAACGTGAATTAATCGCATTAATTGGTGATATCGCCAGGAGATTAAGTTATGTCTATGGAGGAAATTCTAATGAAGGAAAAGGTGCCGTCCTCATAGACGAAATCGAGCAACACCTCCACCCCGGCTGGCAGCGCACCATCATCCCGAACCTCCGCTCTACCTTTCCCAACATCCAGTTCATCCTCACTACCCACTCGCCGCAGGTGCTGAGCACCCTGAAAAGGGAAAACGTCTTCATTCTCGAAGATTTCAAGCTGGTAAAAGATACCCCTCACACTTATGGCCGGGACAGCAATTCCATTCTTTGGGATATTTTCGGCGTGGAGAAAAGGCCAGCCGAATCAAAAGAAGAATTCTCCAGGTTATACAGATTGATGGACGATGAATCCAAAGCAAAAGAGACCGAAAGCCTTCTTCACGACGTCGAAGAAAAGTATGGTTATTACGATGAGGAGGTGGTGAGAGCACGGGCACATTTTCAGTTCTTAAATGAAAGCTGACCATGAAGTTCATTCTAAAGAACCCGAAAAACGAGCCGAAAGAAGTGGCCGGGAAAAGACTGACCCCCGGCTCCACTTTTGATGATTTGCCAAAAGAGCCGTTGAGAGTAGCGCTGCTGAAAGAGCAAAGCTTCATTTGCGCCTATTGCATGCAGAGAATCAAAAACGATTGGAAATCCACCAAGATAGAGCATTGGGCGCCCCGGAACGAGGCTAATGAAAAAGACTACATGAACTTGCTGGCTGTGTGCAAAGGCAATGAGGGAGCACCAAACGGCGAGCAACATTGCGATACATCAAAAGGCAATCAACCCATCACCATTTCACCACTGAACTCCAACTGCGAGCAATTGATTAGATTCGACCCCGGCGGGCATATTTACTCCAACGACCCGGCTATTGATGATGAACTGAAAAACATATTAAAGCTGGACTTGCAATACCTTGTCGAGGAGAGAATGAAGTTGATGGATTTTGTCAAGAACGAGATCCAGAAAGCTGCAAAGAATAGCCCCGCCTCAAAAATCAAGAAAGCCGGCCTGACCAATATGCTGAAAGATTGGCAAACTCCGAAAAAAGGGAAATTCGAGCCATTTTGCCAAGTCGCTATTGCCTATATTCAAAAGAAATTAGCCCGCCTCCCCTGATACCGTATCCATGCAACTCTCCATCATCATCGTCAACTACAACGTCCGGCACTTCCTCGAGCAGTGCCTGCTGTCAGTTAGAAAAGCTGTGGCGGATATGGTTCCCCTTCAGGGGTCAGGGGTGGGGGTAGTGGAAATTTTTGTCGTGGACAACAACTCGGTGGACAACTCCGTGGCGATGGTGCGCGAAAAATTCCCCGAAGTAAAACTCATCGTCAACAACCAAAACACCGGCTTCGCCGTCGCCAACAACCAGGCCATCCGGCAGTCCGCCGGCCAATACATCCTGCTGCTCAACCCCGATACGGTGGTGCGGGAGGATACTTTGCGGAAATGCCTCGATTTTATGGAAGCACACCCGGAGGCTGGCGCTTTGGGCGTGAAAATGATTGACGGCAGCGGCAAGTTTCTGCCGGAAAGCAAACGCGGGTTCCCCACGCCGTTCGTCGCTTTTGCCAAAACCTTCGGGCTATCCGCCCTTTTTCCAAAATCAAAACGTTTCGGCCGCTACCACCTTGGCTTTTTGGATGAAAACGAGACCCACGAAGTGGACGTGCTCGCCGGGGCCTTCATGCTGCTGCGCCGCAGCACGCTCGAAAAATCCGGCCTGCTCGACGAATCCTTTTTCATGTACGGCGAGGACATTGACCTGAGTTACCGCATCGTGCAGGCAGGCTACAAAAACTACTACTTCGCCGGCACGACCATCCTCCATTACAAAGGCGAAAGCACCAAAAAGGGCAGCCTCAACTACGTCCGCACCTTTTACAACGCCATGCTCATCTTCGCCCGGAAGCACTTCAGGGGCAGGCAGGCCCGGCTGTTCATCGCCATGATTTACGGGGCGATTTACCTGCGGGCGGGCATGACGTTGCTCACGAATTTTTTCAAAAAAAGCGCCCTGCCGCTGATGGACGCCGTGCTGATGACCGGCGGGCTGCTGTTCCTGAAATACTTCTGGGCCAGGTACTACTACCACGACCCCGGCTACTACGACCCCAAGTTTGTCTTTTTCAACATGCCGTTTTACACGGCCCTGTGGATGGGCGCCGTGTTTTTCACCGGCGGCTACGACGAGCCGTTCAACTTGCGCCGGCTGGTGCGGGGCCTGCTCATCGGCACGGTGCTGCTGTCGGCGGTGTATGGATTTTTGCCGCTGGAACTGCGCCCGTCGCGGGCCATACTTTTGTTGGGGGCAGTGTGGGCAATGGCCGGAACCGTGGCGCTGCGCACGGCAGTTCATTTTTTCAAAACGGGCAACCTGCGCGTCGGCATGCCGCACCAAGCCAACCTTGTCATCGTTGGCTCGCCGGAAGAAAGCGATCGGGTACGGGCGCTCCTCGGCCAGGCCAGTGTCCAAAAAAACTTCATCGGCACCGTCTTTCCCAGTCCTCAGTCCTCAGTCTTCAGTCCTCAGTTGCCGGCCGCCGGGCAATACGTTCTTTCCAGCCTTGACAGGCTCGACGAGGTAGTGCAGATTTACAAAATTGACGAAGTCATCTTTTGCTCAAAGGACATCAGCACTGAAGAAATAATGAAATGGATGGCCCGGCTCGGCTCTGGGCTGGCTTATAAAATTGTTCCTGAGGAAAGTATCAGCATCATCGGCAGCAGTTCCAAAAATGCGGCGGGCGAGCTTTACACGATTGACATCCGTTTTAAAATAGCCACCCTCATGGCGCGGCGGAACAAGCGGGTTTTCGACCTGCTGTTTGCGGCTTGCTGCCTGCTGTTGGCTCCGGTATTTTTTGTTTTTGTAAAAAACAGAAGGGGCTTTTTGCGGAATATCTTCCAGGTATTTTTTGGAAAAAAATCGTGGGTCTCTTTCGCCGGCCACCAGTCGCCGGCCACGGGCCGGCATTTGCCAAAAATCCGCACCGGGGTGCTTTCCCCATTGGATGCCCTGGGTGGGCGGCAATTGGACGACACCACCATTCAGCGGCTGAATTTCCTGTACGCCAAGGATTACGACGTGTGGCGGGATTTGGAGGTGGTGTGGAAAGGGGCGAAAGAGCTGGGGCGGTAAGCCGCTATTCATTGGTTTTCCCCGTTATTCTGCAAACGCCAAACCTTTTGCAAATGAAAAGAGCCTTTCTGATTTTCTTCCTCATTCTTCTTCATCAGGCTTGCTATTCGCAAGATTCGACGGGATCTGGCAGGGTCGCTATCAAGCTCACGCCCACCAGCCTTTTCAACCCTAACATTGCCACCATTCAACCTGGTGTCGAATGGCGGTTTCATAGAAATGCTTCCATTTTAGTAGAATATGGTTTTCAATTTGAAAAGTTTGCGCTTGCCGGCTGGAATTGGGAGAAACACGATTGGCAGTACAAAAAAATACGCAGTGGCGCCAGATTCTATTTCATTTCGCGAAGGGGTTTTCACACATACTCTGAATTGAATTTCTTCTTTGTGAAACAGGGCTACACGAAATTCGACAGTTATGTGCAGCTTCAAAACGGACAGATGTACCAGTATGAAAAGTCGGAAATCAGTAAGAACCTCTGGGGGTTTTCGGTCAATGGTGGTATGATAATCAAACTCAATCAACGTCTTCATCTGGAATATTATTCAGGTCTTGGTTTAAAATGGAGAACCATCGGCCACACACTTTTTAACCCGGTGGAGGTGGACGAGCTTCCTTTGAGCGAGTGGTTCCCAGCCGCAGACATGAAAGAAGGGAAAACAACTCTTCTACATGCGGATTGGGGGTTTAAAATCTCGTATTCGATAGGCCGTAAATAAGGTGCTAAATCCCCTTGAAACGCTTCATCCATGATGGCAGTCAATGAATCAGTATTCCATCACCCGTTTCCAAGCGCTACCTTTGTGGGCCGGGGCGGTTGTTAACGCTTGGCAAAACAGGCCCGAAGTCAGCGGCTATGCGTCGTTTCAGGCAGTAATTTTACTCAGATTCCATGCGGCAATTTTTCACGGGTTTATTTCTCTTTTTGAGTACTGCCAATACCGCCATTGCGCAAGGCAGGTTCGGCGGTGGCCTGGGCAATGCTTTTTCAGGCGGCACCGGCGGCGGCGGCCTCGGTGCGGTAGTGCTGGACACTTCCGAGATACACTACTTTTTTGAAGATAGACCCAACGAGGTGTACCCGTTCAGCGACAGCCTCCTCGAATCCATTCACCAGTACGACCCCGTCCGGCAGCAGGAGTACGACTATGCCCACCTCGGCAACCTCGGCTCGGCGCACCGGCCATTGTTTTTTCAGCCGGCGGCCCGGCGCGGCTTCGATGTGGGCCTGCACCAGTTCGACCTCTACCTGATGAGCACCGCCGATGTGCGCTATTACAAAGTGGCGCAGGCTTTCACTCAGGCCACTTACACGCAAGGCCCCACCCAAAGTGATGCACAGTTGAACGTGCGCTTCAGCCGTAACTTTGCCAAAGGGCTAAACCTGACCCTCGAACACCGCCGCATCAACAATGGCGGAGCCTACGATTTTCAGCGCGCCAACAACTCATCGGTGGCAGCCGGCCTTTGGTACCACAACAAAGATGGCCGTTACGACGGTTTTTTCAGCTTCGTCTCCAACGCTGTTGAGCAGGAAAACAACGGCGGCTCCGCCGAAACGCTGACGGATACCATCATCCCTCCATTCCAGGTGCAGGTAAATCTGAAAACTTCCGACACCCGGCATGCCCAAAAAGAACTGGCCTACACGCAGTATTTTTACTTGAATAAAATGACGAAAGCGGAGCGGCAAAAAAAAAGAACAGAACGCCAGACTGTAAAAATGCAGGAAGCACCAGACTCCACCGGAATAAAGCCAAGCCTCCCGGATTCTTTGGCAGTCCATCTCCAAAACCCGAAACCCGCCCCGAAACGCGATGCCCGAAACCAGCAACCAAAAACCCCAAGCCCGCCCTACCCCTCACTTCCACCCCCTCGCCGTAGTTTCACCCTATACCATCAGGCAGCCTGGCAGGCAAGCAGTTTCAAGTTTTCAGACACCGCACCAGACAGTGCCTTTTACGGCCCCTTTTTGGTGGACAGCCGCGGGCTGCGCCACTTCCTCAAAGTGCGGACGCTTGAAAATACTTTCAAGCTGCAAACCTTCAAGCTACGGCAAAACGGGAGGCAGGCCAGCGAACGCGACCTGCTCGAAGTTGGATTGGTGCATTCGCTGCACTTGATTGACCAGGAGCCGCTCAGCCGCCGCATCCAAAACGACCTATTCCTAACTGGCCGCCTGAATTTTTCACCCGGAGAGCGCATGCAACTGCACAGCTATGCCCACCTTGGCCTCGGCGCCGATGCCGGCGATTTGCGCCTGAGCGGCGAACTGTTTCTGGATTTAAAAAAAATGGGGAACCTCCGGCTGGAAGCAGTGAATCAGCTCTACGCCCCGTCGCTGCTCGACCAACAGTTTTACGTAACGGAGCAGGCCCTTTGGAAAAACGATTTCCAGAAAACCTTGGAAACGAGCCTATCAGCAACCTATGCATTGCCAAAATACCTGTTTTCCCTCAACGGCCAATACCACCTGTTGAGCAATTTGGTCTATTTTGACACGGCCGGACTGCCGCGCCAAAGTGGAGCCTTCAGCGTGCTGCAATTGGTCGCTCGCAAGGATTTACGCCTCGGTGGATGGCACCTCGAAAACTGGGCCGGCCTGCAAAAAGTTACGGCTGACGTGTTAGCCCTTCCGCAACTTTATTCGCGGCACAGCTTATTTTGGCAGGGGCGGGTTTTCCGCAAGGTCATGCTCACCAAACTGGGCCTCGACGCCCGGCTCACCACCGGCTACAAGGCTACCGCCTATCAGCCGCTCACCGGCCGGTTTTATTTGCAGAAGGAGCAAACACTGTCTTTCACTCCGTTGCTTGATGGCTTCGTGAGCTTTCAGGTGAAAACCTTCCGTTTCTTTTTAAAAATAGAAAACCTACTGACCTTCCCGAATCAGGAATATTACTACCAAACAGCCTGGTATCCGTTGCCTTTTGGGCTGACCAATGGCGGCATTCGCTTCGGCATCTCCTGGCGATTGGTGGATTAGCAAGCACCGCTGGCTGTTATATTTTCAGCCGTTGGTTTTTGGCCAATAACTCACGGCGCAAAGTATTATTTGCCAACCACCAAGACGCTAAGGGCGCTAAGAGAACCTTCGCGTCCTTAGCGCCTTGGTTGTTGAAAAGTTAATCTTCTGGCAGATTTTGAATTAGCTATACCTCACCTGGCTTTACAAATTGACTAACCACCAAGACGCTAAGGGCGCTAAGAGAACCTTCGCG
>SCUG01000224.1 GCA_004297645.1 Saprospiraceae bacterium
CGCCCCGGCATTGCGGTCGGCAGAGGTGACGTCATACTGCTTTGCCAGGTCAATGGCTATGGCGCTGCCCACGAGGCCCGCACCGAGAACGATTATCTTTTTCATGGAAGAATTTTTATTGAGCGGCCAAAATAGGAATTCCACCATTCAGAGTCCCGCCACTTTCTGGCAATTCTTTTCTCCAGTACCGGTAAAAGTAGTGGCTATACAATGCCTCATTCCATTTTTTAGATCGCCTTGCCGGCCTGTCATCACAACCCGAATGGAAATTGGTCCATTAGTTTATTCCTCAGCTGACTCTGGGACTACAGCCGGATGGGGTGTAGTTCATCATCACTCAAAACGGCAATCAGACTTTGGTGAATCAGGTCATAAAAGAGTAACTTTCGCCCGATTGACTTTCAATAGGCGAAAACCTTAAATTCACTTCAAAATGAAAAGACTTTTCACACTACTATTATTATCACCATCGTACGTCAATTACTCACAGCCCTGTTTGCCACAAGGCATCATTTTTACGACTCAAACACAAATAGACAATTTTTCGTCTGCCTTTCCGGGATGTACCCAAATACTGGGATTTGTAAATATTGATGAAAATTTACCCGGCGATATCACCAACCTCAATGCTCTGAGTGTACTCACTTCCATCGAGGGTAATCTTGTTGTTGACAGCACTTTTGCCCTGACCAATTTAAGCGGGCTGGACAATGTCAATTCCATTGGGGGAACCCTGAAAATTTCTGCCAATACAGCCCTTACAAGTTTAAGCGGATTGGACAAGGTCACCTCTATTGGGGGAGGTGTTGATTTTAATAACAATGATGCCCTGACTAATTTTAGCGGTTTGGACAATGTCGCTTCCATCGGGGGAGACCTTTATGTTCGATACAATGATGCCATTACAAATTTTAATGGACTGGGCAGTATAAATTCCATCGAAGGGAACCTTTCAGTTTATTTCAATGGAGCACTGACGAGCATGAGTGGGTTAGACAATGTCACATCCATAGGGCAAGGTTTCGCTGCCTTTTTTAACCCAGTTCTGACAAGTTTTAGCGGGTTGGGCAAGGTCACTTCCATTGGCGGGTACGTTGACGTTTACAATAATGCAGCCCTGACTAATTTTAGCGGCCTGGGCAATGTCACTTCCATAGGGGGAGACTTCACTGTTCGTTTCAACGCAGCTCTGGCAAGTTTGAACGGTTTGGACAAAGTCTCTTCAATCGGGGGGGGCCTCATTATTGGAAACAATATCGCCTTGGCAAGTATAAGTGCTCTGGACAATGTCACTTCCATCGGGGGAGGAATCGATATTTCTTCCAATGCTGCCCTTACGAGTTTGAATGGTTTGGACAATGTCACCTCCATTGGAGAAATCCTCAATATTTCTTCCAACCCGACCCTTACAAGCTTAAGTGCTCTGGACAATGTCACTTCCATCGGGGGTGACCTCACGGTTTATTTCAATGCAGCCCTGGCAAGTTTAAACGGATTGAACAATGTCGCTTCCATTGCGGGGAGCCTTAACATTTCTGCCAATGCCTCTATTACGAGTTTAAGCGGAGTGGACAATATTGACCCTTCAACCATAGCAGACCTTATTTTGGAGAATTCAAACAACCTAACTACCTGTGAGGTGAATAGCATTTGCGACTATCTCGACAACGGCGGAGTGGCTTCCATTTCCGGCAATGCGACAGGCTGCAATAGTGTAGCGGAAGTACAAGCTGCCTGTACAGCAGTGCCTGCTGTCAGCGTGTATGGGGAAAAAGACGAGGTGGAAGTGCATCCCAATCCCACCACCGGATTGGTGGAGATAGCGGGTGGGGAACCCGGCCAAACGATATTGATACTAAGAGTGACAGATGTAAATGGACGATTGGTGCCGTACGATGTGTTTGCAGAAAACAGCAGCATCAACTTAGCAAATCAACCTAATGGGATGTATTTCATCACCATTCAAAACGGGAATCAGACATTTGTGAAACGCGTCATAAAAAATTGACTCCGCCGCCGCAACCCCTCAATACCATAAAACCATTTAGACTTTGGACACTCAAACCCAGCCATTGAGTTGCATTGGTTAAGTAGTTGGTTGTCCAAAGGTGAACTACTGGGCACTTTCGAAATTTACTTCCTAACCTCCAAGTCGCTTAGAACACAAAGATTCGAAAGCCATCATCTTAAAAGAACCTCTTTGTGCTCTTTGCGCCTTCGTGGTTGAACGTGTCTAATAGCTTAGCCCAGTGGTACTTTTTTGCACTTTAGAGTGAGAGAAAAGGTGTTTTCCAAAAGTGCAAAAAAGTAAAAACGAGATGCCTGACTCATTGGACGTAATTTCAATTTTTTGCGCAATGAAAGATTTTTCAAGGGGCTTTTTGTCCAAAGTCTAAAAACCGTGAAACCTCAAGAAAACTGAAAAGCCCTTTCGCTCCATGCGAAAAGGGCTTTTCTAAAATTATTTGGTTAGTGCGCACTGGTACTACGATGCTTTGAATTTTCTGAGTGATTCCGTGAGGCGGGGCACCACGTCGAACAAGTCGGCGACCACACCATAATCGGCGGCTTTGAAAAACGGAGCCTCCGGGTCTTTGTTGATGACCACGATAACTTTGGAGTTGTTCACCCCGGCGAGGTGCTGAATGGCCCCGGAGATGCCGATGGCGACGTACAAATTCGGCCGGATGGCGATGCCCGTTTGTCCTACGTGTTCGTGGTGCGGGCGCCAATCGGCGTCGGCGACGGGGCGGGAGCAGGCCATAGTAGCGCCCATCACTTTCGCCAGTTCTTCGATGATTCCCCAGTTTTCCGGGCCTTTCATACCACGGCCGCCGGAGACGACGAGTTCGGCCTCTGGGAGCGGCACGATGCCTTCCTGGCGTTTCACCTCCAACACTTTTATTTTTCTTTCGGGGATGGGGACGTCCAATGGAGCGGGAGTCACATCTGCGCCCACTACTTCCGGCGGCATTTCATTTCCCGCTAAGGAGAGCACTTTCACGCCGGAGCTTACCTCGTATTCGGCGATGGCTTTGCCGGAATATACGGATTTCGTCACCCGGAAACCGCCGGAAATGTCCGGCAACGCATTCACCCCTGCCACCGAGCCGGCGTTGAGCCGGGCGGCGATTCGGCCGAGCAGGGCCTTCCCGGTGGAGGTGTGGCTGAGTACGACTACTTTGGCACCCAGCTTTTCGGCGGCAGCCGAAATAACGGAAGCGTAAACCTGGCTGTCAAAATCCCCGGAACCGGTACCTGCAACTGTATAAACTTTGCCTGCACCGTATTGCCCCAACTGACCGGCATTTTCCACCGTGCCAAGGCACAAAGCAGCGCAATCCGTGCCGAGCAGTTGGGCCGTTTTATATCCGTAAGTCACAGCCTCGAAAGCGGCTTTTTTGAATTTACCTTTAAAGGTTTCTGCAAATACTAAGACCATTTTTCAGAAAGATGAATGATGAATTAGGGGTGTTAAGAGAAAAATTCCAAACGGTTTTTTTGACGCTGAAAGACGCTGGTTCTTTATGATTTCACGCTGTTCCTGATTTTTTATTTCA
>SCUG01000225.1 GCA_004297645.1 Saprospiraceae bacterium
AATTCATTGCCCTCACTATTTGTACTAGGCCTATTTGGTTCTGGCTGCATCCCGATTACCCGGATGGCTAAAGTTTAATAGCAAATGTCAAATGGACAAAACCTGGCGTTCAAAAGTATATTTTGATGAGGGAATTTATCTCTTTTGGAAGTACCGAAAGTTCATCAAAGATGTGCCCGTACACTTCCACTGAAATCAAATTTCTCACTTTGGCTTTTTCGTTCCAATCAAAACATTCTTTTACCGAGCCGCTGCTGTATCTGTAAAAATGGATCTTGTCTTTTTTGTGGTATCTCCCAAACCCTTCTGCGATATTGGCAGAAATAGAATCCGCTGCATCCACGAATTGGGAGCCAATGGTCTTTTTCTCAAACCATTCCCATTTCATCACCATCTCCCAAATGTAATTTGAGAGATGAAAACTTCTCTTGTACGGAGGAATGTCATTGAGTTTGAGGTAATAGGTGCTACTTTCCATGATAATTGCCATTAGAGATCCCATCCCCAAGTCCATTCAACCAATTAACCATTCAGCCATTCAACCATTCAATGCAAGGCCGCCCTGATTTCGAGGCCGTTAATAACGGCGGATTCCTGCGCCATCCACCACTCGAGGCGGTCATAAACTTGTTTTTCATCAAAATATTGCAGCGCCATTTTCACGAAAACGTGTCCGTGTTTGGCCTCCGAGGCCCAGAGTATTTTATAAAAGCGGTGCATCTCCGGGTCGGTTTGCGCCTCTGAGACGAGGCGGAAACGCTCGGCGCCGCGTGTTTCTACCACCGAAGCTATCAGAAGCCGGTCGAGGAAGCGCCGGAGGGGGTCGCTGTGGCAGCGCCGGAGTAACTCGCCAACGTAGGGGTCCTGTGTGATGTGGTGCGCTAACTGTATGCCGCGGGCTTCCAGTAGTTGATAGACCTGCTGGAAATGCTCCAGTTCCTCGATGCCAATGCCGATGAGTTCGGGGATAATTTCGGTGCGGTCAGGGTATTTGGCCACGAAGCTCATGGCCATGGCGCTGGCCTTGCGCTCGCAGTCGGCGTGGTCTTGCAGAAATGCGTCGAAGTCATGCATCACAGCGGCTACCCATTCGGGCTTTGAAGGTACCTTAACGTCGAGGTTGAGTTTCATTGAAGTGAGCTATTTTAAAATTGGCAGGCAAATTTAGGAAAATAAGGAAGTCACCCTCAGGCATTTTGGCCACCCGCTTTTTAGCAATAGAATTTCATAACTTGCGGCACTGAAATAAAACTTCGATGATATGCTGATAGCTGAAAAGAAAATCACGGTGGAAGAGTTTCGCCAAATGGAATTCGAGGGCGAAGACGCATACCATGAACTCATAAACGGCGAAATCGTGAAAGAATCCGGGCCTACTCCCCTGCACCAAAAGGTGTCTTTCCTGTTGTCGCTTTCAATGGGAAATTTCATTGTCGAAAAAAACTTGGGAAATTTATTCACCGCCCCGGTGGATGTTTTCCTCCATGAAAACATCCATGTTTTGCCTGACCTGGTTTTTGTTTCCAACGCAAATAAAGGCATCATTGACTACAAAGAAGGCATCATGGGCGTCCCCGAATTGGTCGTTGAAATCATCTCCCCCAGTTCCATCTACAAAGATCGGGTGCTCAAAAATAATGACTACGAAGCGGCAGGCGTACACGAATACTGGCTGGTGGACCCTAAAAACCAGTCGGTGGAAGTGTATGAAAACGTGGATAAAGCCTTTCAGCTATTGGCCTTTTCCGCCGAAGCAGGCAAAGTCCACTCGAAGGTGCTGGAAGGCTTCGAACTCGATATTACCACCATTTTCCAGCCTGCCTGACATGAAATCAATCTGCGTTTTTTGTGGCTCTTCCGCAGGCTCCAATCCCATTTATGCCGAAACTGCCCACCGCCTGGGCGTCCTTTTTGCGCAGCGCCAAATCCGCCTTGTCTATGGTGGTGGCAATGTTGGCTTGATGGGCGTCGCTGCCGATGCCTGCCTCGGCGCCGGCGGCTCGGTGCTCGGCGTCATCCCCGGTTTTTTAAAAGAAAAAGAAGTCTGCCACACTGGCCTCACCGAACTCATCGTCACCCGAACCATGCACGAGCGCAAGCAAATCATGGAAGAGCGCTCCGACGGTTTCATCATGCTGCCCGGCGGCTATGGCACCCTCGACGAGTTTTTTGAAATACTCACCTGGCGGCAGTTGCACCTGCACAGCAAACCCACCGGCCTGCTAAATGTGGATGGCTATTACTGCGCATTGCTGGCCCATGTGCAGCGCATGAGCGAAGACGGTTTTTTAAAAAAAGCCAACCTCTCGCTGATAGTAGTTGCTGACGAAATCGAAGAGTTGCTGGAAAAAATGGAGCAGCCCCTAAACCCTTCTACCCCAAAATGGTTGTAGCCGTATCCCCTCAAAAAATGCTGGTATTTCGAGCGGCAGGGTTTTGAACCCTGCGTTTTCGTACCCGAAACGCAGGGTTCAAAACCC
>SCUG01000226.1 GCA_004297645.1 Saprospiraceae bacterium
GTGGGAAAGTGGCGACGGTGTCATCAGCCACAAATCCAAGTTTTCAAAAAACGACATCTTGTTTGGAAAACTGAGACCCTATTTTCACAAAGTGGGGATTGCCGCAGTTGACGGTGTTTGCTCAACGGACATTTTAGTCATTCAGCCTAAATCGCCCGAATGGTTTGGTTTCTGTTTATGCCACTTTTCAAGCGGTGAACTGATAAGTTTTGCAAGTTCTGTCGCAGACGGTACTCGAATGCCAAGAACAAGTTGGAAGGACATTTCAAATTTTGAGGTAGCAATTCCTCCAAAAGAAATTGCTGGTAAGTTTTCCAAAGTTATCCAACCGATGCTGGAACAAATCCATGCAAATATTTACCAAACCAGAACCCTCACCCACCTTCGTGACAGTTTGCTGCCCAAGCTGATGCGGGGGGAAATAGAAGTGCCAATGGAAGACCAGATGTGACAACCCTGTTTGAACAATCGCCCAAATTACCGAACTTCGCCAAACCTTTACAACACAGTGTGATAACAAAATTCCAAGCCTTCAACACCATGCAATACGAAATCAGGATACACGGCGCTCCCGGCGACGACGGCTCCATCAGCCTTGAGCGGCTCGTTGACCTTGCCGGTTCGCTGCAAGCCATCGCCAAAGGCGCTTTGCAAATCAGGCTCGGCGGCATGAGCAACTGGCGGGGCCGGATGACCCTGCGCCTAAACAATGCCCTTGAAATCCGCCTGCGGGGATTGCGGCAGGGCAGCACCATCCTCGACCTCGAATGCGACACCTTCCAGGAGACGCTCGCCGGGCAGCAGGGCGACGCTTTCCGTCCCGGCATCCTCGAAAAACTGCCTTCCATGACGCCGGTGGGCTTGGTTATCGAATCCTTCCAGGATGCCCTTCAAACGTCGCCCAATGAAGAACATTTGGACAAGCCTTTGTTGCAGGATTTACAGCGCTTCAAGAAACTGTTCCTGGCGGACGAGGAAACCATCACCATTTCCAACCGGGGCAGCATACCTGCGCTCGAACTGCGGAAACAGGATTTGACCAAAATCCAAATCCTCGAGGAACAAACCCCCGACCCGCAAAGCATCTTAGTGAAAGGTTTGGTGGAAACATTGAAGTACAGCAAATCGAAAGTGACCATCCAAACCTCGGAGGGCAGGGTGGATGCCTACTTGCCCGGCACCTTGGGTCCTGAGTCCATCAGCAGGTATTGGGGAAAGGAAGTCACGATTGCGGGCACTGCCCATTACCGCCCCTCCGGGCGCATCGCCTACATCGAAATCGAGCGGATTTTTGAACCGGACAAAGGCGACGAATATTTCTCCCGCAAGAAATCCTCCGAGACCACCGAGCAGCAATTCCAGCGGCAACTCAATGAAAAGCAATTCAAGAACAACCTCGACGAGCTCGTCGGACAGTGGCCCGGCGATGAAAGTTTCGAAGACCTGCTCAAACAACTCACCGCATGAACCGCTTCCTGCTCGACACCAATATTGTACTCGCTTATCTGCGGGGTCACGCACTTTACCAACAAATCGAAAATGACCACCAGCTATTCGACCCTGGCGCTGCCATCCTGGTTTCTGTAGCCACCAAAGCAGAATTGTTGTCGCTGGGCATCCAAAACAACTGGAGCAAACAAAAGCTGGGCAAGCTGGCGGCGCTACTCCAGCGCCTCTTCGTTATGGACATCAACGAAGCCGACCACTCGCTCATGGAAGCCTACGCCCAAATTGACGCTTTCAGTCAGGGCAAACTTCCCGGCAAAGCGCTTGGCACGAGCGCTCGCAACATGGGGAAAAACGACCTCTGGATTGCTGCCACCGCGCACGTTTCCAACTCGACCCTGATTACGACCGACGGTGATTTTGACCATCTTCAGGGGAATTTTATTTCCCTTGTCAAATATGCCGTGCCATAGATTTGACAAATTTTTAAAATTTGTCAAATCTAAACCCTTGCCTCCCATTCAATGGCTTCATACAAACTCACCGAATCCGAAATCGAGCTCCTCGCCCTCGAAGTCCTCACCGATGACTTGGGCTACACTGCCCTGTTCGGTCCCGACCTCGCCGACGGTGCAGCCAAGGAACGAGAGTTCTCCGACGCCCTCCTCCCGCAGCGCCTTCGCCAGGCAATTGACCGCCTCAACCCACACATCCCCGCCGATGCACGGGAAAGTGCTTTCAGGCAGGTGCTGCGCAACCCCGGCTTCCAGCCCATAGACAACAATGCGTACTTCCACCGCCTGCTCACCGACGGCGTGGACGTCAAATACGGCACCGGTGACGGCAAAAGCCGCACGGACAAGGTCTGGCTCGTGGACTTCGGCCACCCGGAGCGCAACGAATTCCTCGCCGTCAACCAGTTGACCATCATCGAAGACCGCCACAACCGCCGCCCCGACATCGTGCTGTTCGTCAACGGCTTGCCGCTCGTGGTCATCGAATTGAAGAACCCTGCAAATGACAAAGCCGACATCCGGGCAGCCTGGCAGCAGTTGCAGACCTACCAAAAGGAAATCCCCACCCTGTTCGATTACAACGGGTTTATGATAGTCTCCGACGGCTTCTACGCAAGGGCGGGCACCATCAGCAGCGACTACAACCGCTTCATGGAATGGAAAACCGCCGATGGCGTCCACATCATAGACAGCGACCTGGAGGCGGTCATGGAGCCGATGTTCAAGGGGCTGCTCAACAAAAAGACCCTGCTCGACGTCATCCGGCAGTTCCTCGTTTTCGAGACGGCGAAAGAAAAGACCATCAAGAAGCTGGCAGCATACCACCAGTATTACGCCGTGAACGCTGCCATCGGGCAGACGCTTCGGGCAGTTGGTATTCTCTCCCCCCAATCGGGGGGAGCCGGAGGGGGGCTTGGGGACAGAAGGATTGGTGTCGTCTGGCACACGCAAGGCAGCGGCAAGAGCCTGAGCATGGTCTTTTTCGCCGGGAAATTGGTGCTGGAGCACGGCATGAACAACCCGACCATCGTCGTCGTCACCGACCGCAACGACCTCGACCAGCAGTTGTTCGAGACCTTCAGCAACTGCCAGCAATTGCTCCGCCAAACACCCGTGCTTACTGGCAGCCGGGCAGAATTGCGCAAGTTGCTTGCCGTTGCCTCCGGTGGCGTGGTGTTCACCACCATTCAGAAGTTCGTCCCGGAAGAAAAAGGCGATAACTTCCCCACGCTCACCGGCCGCCGCAACGTCGTCGTCATCGCCGACGAAGCCCACCGCAGCCAGTACGATTTCATTGACGGCTTCGCCCGCCACCTGCACGATGCCTTGCCCAATGCCTCGTTTATCGGCTTCACCGGCACACCCATTGAGAAGGAGGACAAAAACACGCAGGCGGTTTTTGGCGACTACATCCACATCTACGACATCCAGCAATCGGTTGACGATGGCGCAACCGTGCGCATCTACTACGAAAACCGCTTGGTCAAGATCGAGATGAACGAAGAGGAGCGTAAAATACTGGACGAGCGGGTAGAAGAAGTCTTGGAACAGGACGAACTCACTGACCGCCAGAAGCGCTTCGCCAAATGGACAGGCAAAGAAGCCGTGGTGGGCAGCGAAAAGCGCATCCGCCAGGTAGCCGCCGACATCGTGCAGCATTTTGAAAAGCGCTGTGGCGCCATGAAAGGCAAGGGCATGATAGTCTGCATGAGCCGCCGCATCTGCATCCTGCTCCACGACGAAATCATGAAGCTCCGCCCCGATTGGTTCGACCCCGCCGACGGCAAAGGCGCCCTTAAAGTCATCATGACCGGCTCCGCCAGCGACCCGCTCAACTGGCAAGAGCATATCCGCAACAAATCCCGCCGCCAGTCCATCGGCGACCGGCTGAAAGACCCCGGCGATCCGCTCAAGCTGGTCATCGTGCGGGATATGTGGCTCACCGGCTTCGATGCTCCCGCCCTGCATACGCTCTACGTGGACAAGCCCATGAACGGCCACAACCTCATGCAAGCCATCGCCAGGGTAAACCGGGTCTTTGGCGACAAGACCGGGGGCTTGGTAGTGGACTACATCGGCATCGCCCAGGACCTGAAAGCCGCCCTCGCCACCTACACCGGCAGCAAAGGCCGGGGTAAAATTGCCTTCAGCCAAGAGGACGCCGTGGCCACCATGCAGGAATTCTATGAGATAGTGGTAGGCATGTTTGACAAATTCGACTACCGGAAATACTTCTCGTTGCAACCAAGGCAAAAGCTCCAGCACATTCTCGATGCAGCCAACTACCTTGCAGAACTTCAGGATGCCGAAGGCAAAAGGATAGGAAAAGACCGCTTTAAACTCAACGTCATCAGGCTGTCCAAGGCATTCGGCATCTCCGTGCCGCACCCCGGCGCCCTTGCCATCCGTGACGACCTCGCCTTCTTTCAGGCCGTAAAAGCCCGCTTCGACAAGTTCGACGAACAGAAAAAGAAGCGCACCGACGGCGAAGTCGAAGTCCTTATCCGGCAAATCGTCAACGACGCCATTATCTCCAAAGAAGTGGTGGACATCTTCGAAGCCGCAGGTATCCAGCAGCCGGAATTTCCCATCCTCTCCGACGAATTCTTGGCCGAGCTAAAGAACATGACCCGCAAGAACCTGGCACTCGAACTCCTCCAACGCCTGCTCAACGACGAAATCAAGCTGCGCAGCCTGACCAACATCGTGCAGGGCAAAAAATTCTCGGAGATGCTTGCCGAAGCTATCAAGCGCTACCAAAACGGCCTCATCACTGCCGCCCAGGTCATGGACGAACTTAGTGAATTGTCGAGGAAAATCAGGGAAGCCGGAAAGCGTGGCGAACAAATGGGTTTGCGGGACGACGAGCTTGCCTTCTACGATGCCCTCGCCGAAAACGAGCGGGCACTCCACGAAATGAGCGATGAGACCCTAAAGAAAATCGCCCAGGAACTCGTCGCCGCCGTCCGCAAAAACACTTCGATAGACTGGGACGTGAAGGAAAGCGTGCAGGCTGGCTTGAGGGTCATGGTGAAGCGGATTTTGCGGAAATATAAATACCCGCCGGATGACCCGGCTACGCATGAGTACACGGAGAGCGTGACAAGGGTGCTGGAGCAGGCGAAGGGGTTTGCGAGGGTGTGGGGAGAAGAGGGATAAAAAGCCGGCAAAGGAGAACCGGAAGTAATTTTCCCCGCCTCCACTACCAACTACCTTAGTAGTTAGTCAAACAAAGTCTGATAAGTTCATTTCCCGCAAAGTCACGCTAAGGAGCAAAGTACGCTAAGTCACGCTTTGCGAAACTTTGCTCCTTAGCGTGACTTTGCGGGAAATAACCCTTGAGCGTACTTGTCAGAAATCACTTGACTACCTACTTAGTGCACCAAACAACTGCCCCCCTGCCGGCCACCATGGAGCCCCCAAAGAATAAGAGGGTTAACAAGTTGGCTCATGTAGGTTTAGAGTGAAACCGCTTAAATTACAAGATAAATAAAACAAATTTCGCCCCTCATCGCCGCCTTTCCTGATAGCTATCGGGAGCTCTTTGGGGGGAGAGATACTTGGGGGCGGCGCAACCGCCTCCAACCCCCCCCTTGGCTTTCACGCTTAACCTACATGAGCCAACAAGTTTAGTTAAAACTTCCTAAACCGGTAAGTTATTTAGGTGGCGTTCCTATAATCCCATTGGTTTTACAAAAGGGGCTATGCCTACTTGAAAATCGTGCATAATCGCTAAATTTACGCAACAACCTAACCGTTCAGGTCCGGCATTCACAAAAAAAACAACTTACCATGTCTAAAAAAGTAAAACTCTCAATCCTGCTGATTCTGACATCTATTCTACTCTATTCCTGTGCCACCACTCAGCCGGTAGGCGATTGCCTGACGGGAAACCGGGCCGGTTTTTTCCATGGACTTTTACATGGATTCATTACCCCTGTGAGCTTCATCGTCAGTTTATTCAAAGACGATGTGGCCATCTATGCTGTGAACAACAGCGGGGGATTTTATGATTTGGGGTTTCTGCTCGGTTCCGGAGGATGGGGTTTTTGGGCGGGGAAGGGGTCGAAGAAACGGTGAAGCAGACGCAAAAAAAAAGCGCCGGGAAGGCGCTTTTTTCATTTTTTGTGGAGACGGCGGGAGTCGAACCCGCGTCCAGAGAAAGTACACATAGGCCTTCTACATGCTTAGTTGCCGGTTGAGTTTTCGAGTGTAAGGAAGGTTCGGCAACCCACCCATTTTACACCTTATCCTCTGAAGTTTCGCTCAATGGTAGAGGCATTCCACATCGCTATCCTGCAATTTGGTGATACGCGATACGCTGTATATCAGGAGTCAAGCGTACAGCATAATGGCGTTTTAGTACCTTGTACTAAGCAGCCATGGCATACTGATAGTTGCCATCTAAATTGGTTGATTATCATTTAATAACGGAGTGAACAATCTTGCTCCGGCATGCTTACCTACCCGTAATATTTCCTGTCGATTCCAATACGTCCCCAGTTGTCAAACAGCTATTTTGCATCAGGTCGAAAATAATTTTCCCGGTATGGTTTAGCAGGTTGAGAGGGTTGAGTTTAATCCTTTTTTACCCTCCAACTTTCTTGACCGGGAAGCAATTTAAGGCGCGATGTTTTGCTGAAAGTGGCACTCCTTTGAGCAACGCAAAGGTATAAACCCCGGTGTCACCAAAAAAGTTTTAGCAGGAAACAATAGCAGACGTGCCTAAGGCGAATCAGGGTGAGCGCTTAGGTGGAGATATGGGTGCAGAATGTGAATGTGGGGAGCATAACTGAAGTGGCCAGTTTGGAACCTTGTTTATCAGGAATCTCTTCCAGGGTTTGT
Source organism: Saprospiraceae bacterium (assembly GCA_004297645.1). Classification (GTDB taxonomy): domain Bacteria; phylum Bacteroidota; class Bacteroidia; order Chitinophagales; family Saprospiraceae; genus UBA6168. The sequence goes on from SCUG01000226.1 coordinate 6,807, forward strand.
GTTCGGCTTCCTTCCGCTCACGACAGTTAGGAATAATGCTGCGCACAGCACAAGAAGGCAAAGAGCGTACATTTTCTACCTGTTTAATAAATTGATGGTAAATAATCAGTAAAACTGAATTTGGAGGGAAAAGCAGCTCAAAGATATGCGAATAAAAGATGCCTGACAACGAGGAGACGCTACATTTAGAGGTGGATAAAAGGATAATTTTCAATAGAATGCGTAACCCCTTCTCTTGATACTTTTTAAAGCTGCGCTGTTGATTTCGATGAAAATACCCCTCGCAACCTTTGGATTTTCATCCGCCGGAAAATATCTAAAACATACCTTTGCAAGGTTCAAAAACCAGGCTATGAAAATTCGTATTTTCAAAGAAGGTAAAGTGGTTTCCAAATCTTTTGGGCATTAATTCATTCAGTACATCATCTCGACTTTAGCCAAAACGCACAATCTCTTTGTCAGTAGATTTAAAGGTTGTCATTTGGCGGGTTTAAGATTTTTGGGGACCAACCAATAAAGTGTGGTTGATGTCAAGCTCCCCCCC
>SCUG01000227.1 GCA_004297645.1 Saprospiraceae bacterium
AATGGAGGTCTTGTACCGCGTGCTCAAACGCATGTACGAAAACTCAGAAATTCTGATGGAGGACATCAAAGACCAGGTGGAAATAAAAGAACAGGAACGCAAAGCCATCCACGCCTCCAATTCAGCCATGCGCTCGGCCATTAGCGTCATCTCCGGCGACAAGGACAAACGAGCCATGTTCGATGAAGCACTCGAAGCCGTGGCCGACGACGTGAGCCAAAAAGTGGGAGAAATGGAGCGCTTCATGGAGGTCTCCGCCAATTTCATGGATTCGATAGACCTGCAAAACGGCGTCTTCGAAGAGGAAGGCCTCGAAATGCTCGAAAAGTGGGAAAACGAATCCGTCTCCCGTCTCCTCGGCACCGAAAAACAAACCCTCATAGACTTGGCCCACGACGACACCCAGGTACTCGACCTTAACGAGCCAATGAAAGTGCCGGAGCGCTCAGGTCACAGCAACCAATACGACGGCTTTTTTGACTAATGCCCCTACCCAAAACCCACGCAAACGGCATCAAACTCATAACTCATAACTCATAACTCATCTAATGGCAACTCGACTAACACCTTTTTCCAAGCTCATGCTCACCCTTCTCATCGTTGCAGCCCTGGTTCTGGGCGTTCGGTGGGTTATCAAAAACACGTCCGCTGGCAAAGACCTGATGAACCAGGCCCAAAGCGGCGAAAAAAATGTATCGGACAAAGACGGCGAAATCGTCAAAGTTGGCGTGGTGACCTGGGGCGGCTACGCCGGCGGGCAGTATTTTAACGAAGGCTTCAAGGCCAATAAGAACTCGAGATTCTTCCGCGACTACGGTTTCATGGTGGATTTCAAAGTCCTCGACGATTTCGTAGCAAGCCGCGAGGCTTTCCGCCGCGGCGACGTGGACCTGCTTTGGGCCACCATTGACGCCTTCCCTACCGAGGCCGGCGAGTTGGCCGATTACCAGCCGCAGGTAGTGTTTCAGTCCGATTGGAGCCGCGGTGGCGATGCCATCGTCGTGCGGCGCGGCATCAACAACGTCGCCGATTTGAAAGGCAAAAAAATAGCCGTCGCCGAGCTTACCCCCTCCCACTCCTTTTTGCTCTGGCTGCTCGACGCCGGCGGCTTAACGGTGAACGATGTGACAATAGTGGCGCAGGCCAGTGCCGTCGATGCCGCCGAAGCCTTCAAAGCCCAGCAGGTGGACGCCGCCGTGGTTTGGAGCCCCGACGATGAGGCCTGCCTCTCCTCAGTGTCCGGATCGAGGATTTTGGAAAGCACAAAATCTGCCTCCAACATCATCGCCGATGTTTTTATCGCCAAGAAAGAATGGGTAGAAAGCCACCAGAAAATGGTTGAACAACTTTACGAAGGCTGGATGAAAGGCGCTGCCGAAATCAACTCCAACGACGCCAACAAGCGCAAAGCCGCCAAAATTTTATCCGAAAACTTCGAGGGCATCAGTGAAGATTGGGCCTTAAAAGCCATAGACAACGTTCGGCTCGCTACACATGGCGACAATCTCAACTTTTTCGGCCTGAACGCGGATTACAATGGTGTCACCGGCGACCGGCTCTATGGCCGCATGTCGCAGGTGTACAGCAACCTCGGCTACATAAAAGGCCGCACCCCCTCCTGGCGGGAAATTGCCAATTCCTCCCTCGTCAAGAGTGCCTCATTGACGGGAGCCTCCCAGGAAGCTGAAGGGCAAAAGGCTTTCACCGAAGTGACCAAAGAAGAAGGCGCCGGCAAAGAGGCCATAGCTACCAAGCGCGTCAGCATCAATTTCCGCACCGGCGAATACCGCCTCGATGAAAACGCCAAGTACATCATAGACAAAGAATTTGTGGAAATAGCCAAGGCCTTCGCAAATGCCCGCATCCGCATCGAAGGCAACACCGACAACGTGGGCAGCCGGGCAAGCAACATTGCGCTCTCTCAAAAA
>SCUG01000228.1 GCA_004297645.1 Saprospiraceae bacterium
GCTCTTCCGATCTCCAACATGAAACAATCGGCGGACATCCGGGACGGCAATTTCCCCGATTGGGCAACATCGGGACATGACGCCCTGCTGATGCTGAAGTTTTATAAAAACCTCCGCCACCAGGATGCCGCCGCTTATTGTGGCGCGGATGGCATTGAAATTCTCAGCGACAATGGGTACGACAATTTTTTCAGGGTGAAAGTGCCGCTCGAACGGGTGCAGGAAGTGGTGAACCTCCCCTATGTAGCATTCCTGGAATTGGTACCGCCGCCCTCCGTGCCGGATGACATTTTGGGCAAGGCGCTGCATCGTTCCAATGCGATTGACGCACAGTTCCCATCGGGGCGGCACTACACGGGCGAAGGTGTAAATGTGCTCGTCAGGGACGACGGATTCGTCGGCCCTCACATTGATTTTCAAGGAAGAATAGACAACTCGTTTGTCGAGCCACAGCAGGGCAATCACGGTGATGGGGTTGCCGGTTGTTTCGCCGGAGCAGGCAACCTCGACCCCTGGCTGCGAGGGTCTGCCGCCGGAGCTTTTATTTATGTGGTCAACTACGAACCCGATTTCTTAGATGAAACAATGGACTTGTTTTTCAACAACAATGTCATCGTCACCAACTCTTCGTACAGCAACGGCTGCAATGCCGGGTACACCGAAATCACCGAGACCATTGACCAGCAATTGTACAGCAACCCCACCTTACTTCACGTATTCTCAGCAGGAAATTCGAATAACAGCGACTGCGGTTATGGAGCAGGTAACCAATGGGGGAATATCACTGGGGGCCATAAAATGGCGAAAAACTGCATCACCACGGCCAACCTCTTTGCCGACGCATCACTGGAAGTTTCGAGCAGCAGGGGCCCGGCTCACGATGGCCGCCTCAAACCGGATATTTCCGCCAATGGCCAAAACCAGCTTTCAACCGATGAAAACAATACCTATCAGGTTTTTGGTGGCACCTCTGCTGCCTCCCCTTCTATAGCCGGCGTCGTCGCCCAGCTCCACCAGGCCTACCGTGATTTAAACAACGGTGAAACTGCTGAGGCCGCCCTTTTAAAAACCGTGATGCTGAATACTGCCAACGACCTTGGCAACGCAGGCCCCGATTTTAAGTACGGCTGGGGACATGTGAATGCCTACCGCGCAGCCTTGGCGCTTGAAGAAAACCGTTACTTCAAAGGCAGTGTTGCCCCCGGAGGCACTTCACAGCATACCATTTCCATCCCACCAGGGGTGTTGCAGGCCCGCATTATGGTGTATTGGATGGACCCCGAAGCTACCGTGATGGCCAGCAAAGCCCTCATCAACGACCTCGACATATCCATGACGGGCCTGAGCGGGGACGAACACCTTCCCTGGGTTCTTGACCCAACCCCCAACCCCACCATCCTCAATACGCCGGCAGGCAAAGGTGTGGATACCCTCAACAACATGGAGCAGGTGGCCATTGAGAATCCTGCGGCTGGCGATTATACACTCAATATCAATGGAACTGAATTGCCTTTTGGAAACCATGAGTATTATGTGACCTGGGAATTCCGAACTGCTGCCATTACAGTGACCCACCCGGTGGGTGGCGAGTCGTTCGCGCCGGGCGATACCCTTCGGATACATTGGGATACTGAGGGTGACAATTCGTTTTTCATCATCTCCTATTCCATCAACGGTGGTGCTGACTGGACCCCCATTACCTCCACAAACGGCACCGCAAGAATGACCGACTGGATAGTGCCGGATGAAATTACGGCTAACGCCGAAATCAAAGTGAGCAGGGGACCAAATGCTGGCAATAACGACGTCCCGTTTTCCATTGCACCCCGGCCGAAAAACTTGTCCGTGGAGCAGGCCTGCCCCGATTACATTCGGTTCATTTGGGATCCCGTGGTACTCGATACTACCGGCACAACTTCTTATATCGTGTACCGCCTCGGCGACAAATACATGGAGGCAATTGACACGACCACAGATACTTTTTACGACTTGCCCACCATTGACCAAAACCCGACTCTCGACCACTGGGTAGCCGTCAAGTCATTGGGCGGGGACGGAGCCGTCAGCGAACGAACCATCGCCGTGAATTACAACAGTGGTTTGTTAAACTGCGACCAGGCTCACGACGTAAGTTTGTTAAGTATTGATACCCCGGGCGAAGGCAGCCTTTTGGGATGCAACGGGCTGGAAGTCCCCGTTACAGTGACAATAAAGAACACCGGGTTATCAGAAGAAACCGGCTTAAGTGTAGCATATCAGTTGAACAACGACCCTCCTGTAGTGGAGGCACTTCCGAATCCAGTTCAGCCGGGCGAATCGCTCTCTTATTCGTTCGCCACGTCCATAAATGCCACACAAAACGGCGACTATACCTTGAAAGCCTACACCCTCCTTCCCGGCGACATGGCGGCTTTCAACAACTCAGTCACCCATCAAATTTCGCTCAGCATTTATCCGGGTACCGGCGAGCCTTTGGATTATAGTCAAGACTTCGAAGGCAGTGATTTTCCACCTCAGTACTTCCTCATCAACAACCACGACGGAGCCATTACCTGGGATACATTCACGGTGGCTGGCGCAGAGGGGAATCCCACGGTCAGCTTGTTTATGAACAACTACGTTTACAATGCACCAGGTGAGGAAGACGACCTATGGGTGGTACCCATTGACCTTAGCAACGCCACCACTCCGCAATTGAGTTTTGATGTGGCTTATGCCCGCTTCAATAATACGTTTCAGGATGGCATGAGAGTGGAAGTGTCCACCGATTGCGGGCTGACATTCAACGACGTCATTTACGACAAATCCGGCTCAGCCCTGGCGACGGTTCCCGATGTCAGCAACATATTCTTCCCGGCAGGCGCCAACCAATGGAGAAATGAAAAAATCAGCCTGGCAGATTACGCCGGTAGTGCCGTGGTCATAAAATTCGTCGCTGTCAATGGTTATGGCAATTCGCTTTTCATTGATAACATCAACGTGCAGGAAATAACGCCACCAATTGCGGGGTTCACCACCTCGATGGACACGATTTGCCAGGGCGAAACCATCACTTTCACCAACACCTCCGAAGGCCCAGAAGTCACCTACGCCTGGAACTTTGGAAGTGGAGCTTCGCCCAGCCAGTCCAGCAGCGAAGGCCCTGTCGTTGTTACCTTCAATCAGGAAGGTGCTGTTACCGTCACACTCACAGTGGTCAACATCGCCGGGCAGAGCAACTTTACCACTGATGTGTTCATCACCCCGGTGCCCGCACCGGATTTTGCCTTCACCAATGTGAATGAAACGGTGACTTTCGAAAACCTGACGGCCTATGGCAACAGCTATCTCTGGAATTTCGGCGACGGCTTTTTCGCACTTTCCGAAAACCCGTACCACACCTATGGCTCAACAGGCACCTACACAGTGACCCTCACCGCCACCAACGACTGTGGGACCCAGACCATCACCAAAAACATCGAGGTGTTGCTCACTGGAGTAAACGAAATTGCCAACCGCATTTCGGCAGCAATTTCACCTAATCCGGCGGCAGGTGCCGCAAAACTGCTGATTAACTCCGGCCGCTCCGAACTGCTGACTTTGGATATGATGGACATGCGGGGAGCCGTCATTGAAAGGCGGGAACTTCGCATCGCCTCCGGCGTCAACGTAGAAAACCTGGACGTTACAGCCTTGCCTGCCGGTTTGTATTTGCTGAAAATTTCCGGCAACGACGGGTTTACTACGCTAAAATTGCTGAAAGAATAAAGAGCATGGCAGCCCATAAAAAAAGAGACCCGGTGATAACCGGGCCTCTTTTTTTTGTTGCAAAATGGTGGCGGCTTATCTGTGAGCGACCAGCTTGATGTTCAGGTCAAACTCATCGTAAATCGTCTTGTCACCAAGATTGTCAAAAAAACTGCCGGAGCCATAACGCACGTTGAATTCCGAGCGATCGAGGCGAATGTTTGCCTCAGCCGTCACCTGGCCTTCGTGCTCATTTACCGTGGCATCGAATTTAATTTCTTTCGTCGTTTCCTTGATAGTGATATTGCCGGTGATTTTGTAGCTGCCGGGAGTACCTCTCGACACAACTTTCGTGATGACAAAAGTGGACACCGGAAATTTGGCTGCGCCAAAAAAGTCATCGGATTTGAGGTGCCCTTCTAATTTTTTCTGCATGCCCTCAGACATCCCGGTGGGCGTGATGGTATTCATGTCAATCTCAAAAGAGCCACCTGTAAATTTGCCGTCTTCAAACTGGATATTGCCGTTTTTCACCTTGATGGTACCGGCGTGCTCTCCCGTCACTTTATAGCCCTTCCAGCCGACCTGGCTGGCCGCCGTATCCACCTTGTAGGTGACAGCAGTACGGCCGCCGTAGTTGGCCGTGAAGCTCATGGCTGTCAATGCAAAAACTGACAGCAGTAATAAATAAAAGCTCACTTTTTTCATAAAAATTAAGATTTTGAATGAAGGTAATTTTAAATAAGTGTGCGTAAAGACGTACTGCCACAAAACGCCCCTTTGCGGCTTAAGTTGAAGCCTTCGCAATATTTTGGGGAAACGCTCAACTTCTGATTTTATCGAGTAATTCATTTAAAAGAGAGGGTTCATTTTCCGTGAGTCTTTGGTAGTTGGACAGGATTGTTTGTGAGCGTCGAAGGCATAGAATGTTGGACGGGCTGGAAGTTATTTTTCCACTTTGATAGGTGTAAGGCAAAATTATTGATATACTGCCCCCTCCCGGCGCCAACGTCTTCTACAAAAAATGCCACCGATGATTTGGGTCACTATCACATTTTGGACCGCTCTTTTTATCGTTTTCTACGCCTATCTTGGATACGGTGGGCTACTTTTTCTTTTGGTTAAATTGAAGGAGCTTTTCAAACCGGGCGGCCATCCTCTTTTTCAAAATGAAGATTACACGCCAGAGGTAACTTTCATCGTTGCAGCCTATAATGAGGAGCAATGGATAGCGGATAAAATCCGCAATTGCCTGGCATTCGATTACCCTGCGGAAAATATTCAGTTCTGGTTCGTCACAGATGGTTCTACCGATGCAACTCCATCCCTTATCAAAAACTATCCTGCTCCGCAAAATGCCGTCATCCGGCTATTCCACCAGCCGGAGCGCCGCGGCAAAATAGCAGCGGTGGAGAGAGTCATGCCATTCGTGCAAACGCCCTTTACCATTTTCACGGATGCCAACACCGAGGTGAACCCGCAAGCCATACGCCTCATAGTGCGTCACTACCAAAATCCTGGCGTTGGAGCAGTAGCAGGGGAGAAAAGAATTGCCAATGCAGCAGCGAGCGATGCCACCGGTGCGGGCGAAGGTATCTACTGGCGCTACGAATCGAAACTCAAAATGTGGGATGCCAGGCTTCATTCTGCCGTCGGCGCGGCAGGCGAGCTATTTTCGATACGAACTCGCCTTTACATGCCCGTGCCCCACGATACCCTCATCGAAGATTTTGTGATGACAATGAACATTGCCATGCAGGGATTCAAAATCGAGTATGAGCCAAATGCCTACGCCGTGGAAGGTCAAAGTGCCGGCATCCGGGAAGAACTGAAAAGAAAAATCCGGATAGCCGCTGGAGGTTTGCAGGCAGCCTTCCGCCTTTGGGCATTGCTCAACCCCTTTCGGTATGGGCTGCTGGGTTTCCAGTATTTTTCGCACCGGTTATTGCGATGGACGCTGGCGCCATTAGCACTGCCCATCTTGTTTTTGCTCAATTTTTTCCTTGCCCAAAACGGCTCTGCCATTTATCAGGTACTACTTGCCGCCCAGGTTATTTTTTATCTCCTCGCCGTATTGGGCTGGCGGCTGGAGCGGAAAAAAGTGCGGCTCAAAATCCTTTTCATCCCTTACTATTTCTGCATGATGAACTACGCCATGTACCGCGGATTCTTCCGGCTCATCACAGGCCGTCAGTCCGTCGTGTGGGAAAAATCGAAACGGGCCGCATAGCGTCCTCTTTCCATTTTTCGGTAAAAGTCAGGCACTGGCTGGGCGCTCAGTCGTGCGTTGCTTTCTCAAATTTATCACCGGGAGTCCAGGCGGGTTTTTCCGCTTTGTCAGCAATGAGCCGGGCGGAGTACACGAAGCTATTGCAGAAGGTAAGCAGATAGTCGTAATCTATGGATTCGGGATTGTCGGCCACTTGGTGGTAGTATTTAAAAATCTCCTCGTCCATTTCGGTGAAACCCGGCGACAGGTCAATCGCGGGCACGCCTTTTCGGGCGAAAGAAATATTGTCGGAGCGCTCGAACAGGTTTTGCTGCGGTTCGGGGTCTTTTGCCACTTTCAGGTTCAAAGCGGAGGCGGCTTGTTCAATCTCGCCGCCGGTATTGGTGCGCCCCCAGCCTATGATGGAAATGTATTCTTTGTCGTTGTAGCCGGCGCCGTCGGTGTTTAGGTTGAACACCGTTTTTGCCAACGGCACCAATGGATGGGCGGCATAATAGGCACTGCCGAGCATACCCATTTCTTCGCCCGTGCAAGCCAGCAAAATCACTGACCTCTTCGGCGGATGGACGGCAAAAGCTTTGGCAGCAGCCATCAGCGCCACAGTACCCATGCCATTGTCGCGGGCGCCATTGAAGATGCTGTCCTGTTCCGTGTAAGCTCCCCCACCCTGTTTGCCCACGCCGATGTGGTCGAAATGGGCACTGAGCAGGATGTACTCTTCTTTCAATTTTTCATCCGTGCCGGGAATAATGCCGGCCACATTGACACTTTGCACTTCGTGCAAAACAAGGCCCGTGCTGTGGATGGATACCTGCACCGTTTCACCTTTTTCTATCCGGCCAACAGCCTGTGCTGAGTCTTCACGTATCCATGCAGAAAAGAAATTTTGGTCAGCTTCCTGGTATTCCTCCGCCAGCATTTCGAGGCGCTCTTTTGACAGATAATTTTGGAAAAACTGCCACGGAACCCGCAGCCGGTAAAGCTCGACCAGGCCAATGGCTCCGTGCTCCATGGCCCACTTCCGCTTTTGGGCAGATTCCTGGAATGCCTGATAAGGGTTTTTGGACTCCCTATTGCCCGGCAGGGCAAAAACAACCTTGCCACGCACGTCCAAACCCTCGAAATCGTTCACACCGGCCTGCTCGTCTATCCAGGCATGCTTCGCAAAAACAGCGGTTGTTTTAATCTCAACCGGGCCGCCATTGGTGATGAGCATGGCGTTGCCTTGTTCGAATCTCTCATCGCCAAGTGTAAGCATGCCCTCGGCGGGAGGCAGGATGCGGGCAAAGGGTATTTTCTGAAAATAGCTGTCTTGGCCATTGGGTTTGGCCACGCCATAAGCCTCAAAATTTTTTGAGATAAAATCAGCCGCCATAGCTTCTCCCTCACTGCCGGTGCGGCGCCCGGCCAGTTCGTCGGAGGCGATGTACATAAGCTGGGATTGCAGCTCTTGTTTTTGCAATTGAAATTCGGGAAGGTTGGCCGCTGGCTGCGCAAAGGAGGCCTCGAAAACGCAAACAACGGCGAGAAGGGCGATGAGTTTTTTCATTTTTAAAAAATTGCAGGATTGTACTGGTGATGGATTCGCATTCGGAATCGCAATCTTAACCCCTTTTTTTATGGAAAAACAGGCTAATCGTGCGAAACTCGGATTTAGAGTTTTTTTCGGGAGTACCACTACGCAACTGTGTTACAAACTAAACAAGCAGGAACTGAGGCCGCTCAAAGTGACAAGTTATTTTTCACTCGTCCCTAATCCTTGAAAAGTTCAGCTTCCACTAATTCGCAGATGATGTGCCCGATGAGAAGGTGGCATTCCTGGACGCGGGGCGTGTCCGTGGACGGCACCTGAATCAAAAAGTCGCACTGGCCCTTCATAATGCCACCACTGGCGCCAGTAAATCCAACCACCTTCATTCCAATATCCTTTGCCGCTTGGATGGCGGGCAATACATTTCCGGAATGGCCAGAAGTGGACAACACGCAAAGGACATCGCCCTGCCGGCCCATGGCGCGCACGGCGCGGGCAAATACTTCTTCGTAGCCGTAATCGTTGGCGACCGCCGTGAGGAAGGAACTGTTGACATGCAGGGCTTCGGCAAACAGGGGTGGCCGGTCGAGGTAAAACCTGCCGGATAGCTCGGCAGCCAAATGCTGGGCGTCGGCGGCGCTGCCTCCATTGCCACAAAACAGCACTTTGTGCCCGGACTGAAATGCCAAAACCAAGAGCTGCACCACCTGCTCCACGCCTAAAATAATAGTATCGGAGGCCAGCAGTGCTTGTTTGACACTGATACTCGCCGCCATGATTTCTTTGATTCTTTGCTCCATTCCGGTTCAGATTATTTCATGCCGGGAAGACCGAGGATGTATTCGACGAGGTTGCCGAGGGGTACCTCTTTTTGCACCTGTGCGTTCCATTCTTTTTTATCGAAAGTAGTCAGGGCCAGCTCTTTGCCCAGCTTCAGATTCTTGACGGTGGCCACGCCTTTAGCAGCCTCATCGGCGCCGAGCAAAATGACGGCCGGGCAGTTTTTGGCATCGGCGTATGCCATTTGTTTGTTCATTTTGCGAAAGCCTTTGAAAAAGCCGCAATACACCTCCACGTCAATACCGGCCTGCCTGAGTTCTGCCGCGATTCGATAATACTGCGTTTGCAAGTCATCATCGAAAAAGGCAATCATCACCGGGCCTTTGGCGGTCACACCGGCCGGGTCCACCATTCGGAGCAATTCGGCCAGCCGGTCCACGCCGATGGAAGCGCCGGTGGCGGGCACTTTGAGGCCGAGGAGTTTTTCAACGAGTCCGTCGTACCGGCCACCACCGCAGATAGAGCCTACCTTGCGTTCTTTTCCTTTTTCGTCTTTAAAGGTGAGCAGGGATTCTACCTCGAATACCGGCCCAGTATAATAGGCCATGCCCCGCATAAGTGTGGGGTCGAAAATGATGCGGGTTTCATCAAAACCGAGCGCCGCCCACAGTGCGTCCATATTCTTCAGTTCGGCGATGCCTTCCATGCCCAAATTATTGCCGGCCACGGCAGTCTCTAATTCTCCCAAAACAGACTTTCGGGAGGAGACGCCGGTGGCCGATCTGAGAAACCTCATAATGCGGCCTATGGCTTCGGCATGGAGATTCATGCCGGGCACCGCGGCCCCGGAGCTATCAGTGCGGCCAGTTCCGAGTTCGGCCTCCACATCACTCCAACCGATTTTATCGAGTTTGTCAATTACCCTCAGAACGCCCTGCTCTTCTTGGTCGCCCGTGACGCCGATGGAGGCGAGGAAGCCTTTCAGAACCTTGCGGTTGTTCACCTTCACCACGTATGTTCCCCGGTTGAGGCCGATAGCTTCCATAGCTTCCGCCAAAATGATACAAGCCTCGGCGTCGGCGGCAACGTCGTTGGTGCCAACGGTGTCGAAGTCGAGCTGCCAAAACTCGCGGAACCTTCCGGGCATGAGCTTCAGCTCGTACCTGTAAACCGGGCCGTACTGAAACCTTCGGAACAACGGGGCATTGGTTTCCATAATTTGTTTGCGTTTCACGTCCTGCCAAAGCCTTTCGGCGTACACCCTGGCAAGCGGGGCGGTGAGGTCGTACCGCAATGCAAGGGCATGGTGTTCCATGATGGCTTTGGCGTCAGCGTCGCGCAGCTCGTTGCCATCAGTGCCGGCGACAGGTTCTTCCTCCGGATTCCGAAAGTTGTAAACTCCCTGGTCCACCGTGTCCTCATCGGGCATGTATTTGCCAAGGGCATCTGCATATTCGAGGACTGGAGTGTCCCAATGTTCAAAGCCGTACTTGCGGTACACGGCACTTGCCGAGCGGATGATGTGCTGCCTCAGCTCGTTTAAGCTGGCATCTATGTCTCTGAATCCTTTAATCTTGCGGGGAATAATTCCTCTTTCCATTTTCATTTACGGGTTTGCGTGGCAAGGTGAAAAACTTGGATAGCGGGTTTTTCATAAAACAAAAAAGCATTATCCAGCCTGCCTGAATAATGCTTTAGTCCCCCCGAGTGGGCTCGAACCACTGACCTCCGGAACCACAATCCGGCGCTCTAGCCAACTGAGCTACAGGGGGAGGTGATGATGATGCCGTTGAATAGTCATATTGCTTTCTGTTAAAGCCGGGCAAATGTAGAAATTGTTCTGTTTTGTTCCAAATGAAATCACCTTCCCGAAAGCCTGGAACCTTCGGGAAGGTGATGGGTATAGGTAGAATGATGCAGAAGTGCGTCAGTCTTTTTTCAACACAATTTTTTTGGTAAACGACTGGCTGCCTTGTTTGACTTGAAGATAATAATTCCCAGGGCCGTTTTGCGAGATATCCACCTTGTCGCTGAACTCCCCGGAAAACTCGCCGAGGTCGTATTCATAAATCGTCCGGCCCGCACTGTTGTGCACCCTGACTTGGGTATCTCCCGAAGAAGCGAGGTTGAAAGCTACCTGGAACAATCCCGCTGCTGCATCGGGTGCAATTCTTAATTTCTGGATGCTCAGGCTGTTTGAAGCTTCGTCGAGGATTCCTTTTTGTTGCAAGGTGCTCAGTTCCTCCGATGAAATATCTTCGACAGAAATAGTCGCTCCTTTCAGGTCAGCCCTGCCAATGTTGCGTTCCTCTTTGCCATTCCATTTGAATTCAAAATTAGAGCTTGGACCATCGTTGAGATGCACCACAACTTTCTTTTTGCCGCAATCGCAGTCGTCGCAATTCTTTGTCTCTGCGTAAGACTTAATGGCCCTGGAGGCCGTTTTTTTCGCGCCATCTCTCAGATATTCGACCGTGATTTTATCGCCCGGTTGGAGCATATCAATGGCCAGGGTTATGT
>SCUG01000229.1 GCA_004297645.1 Saprospiraceae bacterium
TCAGACGTTGTGCTCTTCCGATCTGTCATAAAAAACAACTCAACGGGGAAGGCATAGCGCTCCGGATTTTCATAAAAAAAAGGCAGAAAGGGGTTGTCAGTAAATTGTTCGAGGATGAGCCGGCACCCGAAATCCTCCTCTATCATCTTGCTGAGGGTGGTTTTTCCGGCTCCGATATTACCTTCGATGGCAATAAAATTATGAGGGAATGATGGCATGCTGATTCGTTTGCAGTGGCGAAGTTAAGATTCGTGGGGTTGTGATTCCAGCATCATCACCTCCGATTCATCTTGGGACTCTAAGTAAAGTTCTTCGATGTTTTTTTGTAACAAAGGATGCACTTTAAGCGGGGCAATTTGCAGCATAGGTATCAACACGAAGTTGCGCCGGTGCAGCAAGGGGTGGGGGATTTTCAAATCCGCCGTATCCACGATTTCATCTTCGAAAAACAGGATGTCAATATCAATCGGGCGGGCCTCCCATTTGCTGCGGCGCAGGCGGCCGAGGGCCTTTTCTATTTTAAAAATTTCCGCCAATACTTCCGGCGGGCTAAGCAGGGTACCCACTTCCAATGCTTGGTTGAGGTAGGGAGCCTGGTTCACTTTTCCCCAAGCCTCTGTTTCAAAAATGCTGGAAGTTTGCAGCACAGGGCCTATGTTTTGGTGGATGAGCCGCTTGGCTTCGAGCAGTTTGCCGAAGCGGTCGCCGACGTTGCCGCCGGTGAGCAGATGTATTTTTTTTTGCTTGGTCATAATGGCGCAAATGTAAGCTTTGTGCTTCGATTTTCACGGCAGGTGTGATTTTCTGCAATCCCCCTGTGCCGCATCGGGTGGATGGAAAATTTGGGGAGTTGCTGCGACGGGAAACAGGCAATCAGCCCTTTGAGTGCCCAGATTTTTTTTTACATAATCCCGGTCCGTTAAACAACAATAGGGTGTTCGTGATGCACTATCGGGGCGGCCTTTCCCTGCCGTTCGAACCGGCAGAGTCTATCATCGAAATATACCCATACACCAACGCTGTTGGTGAAATACGGATACGGTCATTATTCGCTGATGAAGCAGAAGTAAGTCAATGGCCGGGTCGTTGATTTAGTGACAGCCTGAGTGATTCACCGTTTTTCATCCCTCTTTTTCGTAAAATTGCGGTTCCAATAAAAAGTTAGACTTTGGACACTTTCGAAATTTACTTCCCAACCACCAAGTCGCTAAGTGCACAAAGATTCGAAAGCCATAATCTTATAAAAACCTCTTTGTGCTCTTTGCGCCTTCGTGGTTGAACGTGTCTAATAGCTTAGCCTATGGGTACTTTTTTGCACTTTAGAGTAAGGGAAGGTGTTTTCCAAAAGTGCAAAAAAGTCAAAACGAGATGCCTGACTCATTGGACGTAATTTCAATTTTTGAAGCAATGAAAGATTTTACAAGGGGCTTTTTGTCCAAAGTCTAAAATAAAAAGACCGGCGGGGCGGGTGGAAGAAAAGCCCCCGGCCAGCGGTTGAATCATGAAATACCAATTTGCTGCATGGAATTCGTACTGCCTGATTTAGCGAGCTTCGACACCTGGATGAGTTTGCTGACTCTGACTTTCCTGGAAATTGTCCTCGGTATTGACAATATCATTTTTATTTCGATAGCGGCCAATAAGCTGCCACGGGAGCAGCAGAAAAAAGCTACCAATGTTGGTCTGCTCCTGGCGATGGTTTTAAGAATTCTCCTTCTTTTCGGCATCTCTGCGCTCATTGCCCTGAGTGAGCCTTGGCTGGAAATAAACGCCGGCTTCGTTCACGCAGGGTTCACCGGGCAAAGCCTGATTCTCATTGCCGGAGGCATATTTTTGTTGTACAAAAGCACGACGGAAATTCACCACAAATTAGAAGGTGGAGCCGGCCATCCGGAAGAAAAACAGCGCAAAGGTTTCGCCTCCTTGCAAAGTGTCATTCTTCAAATCACCGTCATCAACATCGTCTTTTCTTTCGACTCCATTCTGACGGCGGTCGGGATGACGAATGGTGTTCACGGCGCTTTGATTATCATGATTCTCGCCGTAGTCGTTTCGGTTTTCATCATGCTGGCTTTCGCCGTGCCGGTGGGCCGGTTCGTCAATGAGCACCCTACCATACAAATGTTGGGGCTGGCTTTTCTCATCATGATTGGCTTCATGCTCATCGCCGAGGGGGCGCATCTGGGGCATCTGGTCATCGCTGGTGCCGAGGTGGGCACAGTGCCCAAGGGCTACCTTTATTTTGCCATCGCCTTTTCACTCCTCGTGGAGTTTCTGAATATGCGCATCCGAAAAACCCCACAGCGTGTGCAGTTGCACGGAGCCGGGGAAGAGGCCATAGAGGAAGGGCTTCTTGGAGATGAGAATTGAGAGGTGTATCCACCTATAAACCATAGTTCAAAACATGCTTTGGAGTAAACAGATTGACCTTGCATTGCTGTTGTTGCGGGTCGTTTTCGGCGGAATGATGCTCTTCAACCATGGTTGGGGCAAGGTGGTGACACTCTTTACCGGTGACCCCACGGAGTTTGCAGATGTACTCGGCATGGGCGCTCCGGCATCGCTGGCACTGGCCTCTTTTGCCGAGTTTCTTTGCGCCGCTCTCATCGTCCTTGGTTTGTTTACGAGGTGGGCGGTGGTGCCACTGATTGTCACTATGCTGGTGGCCATATTTCTCATACATTGGGACGGCCCTTTTCAGAAAATGGAATTGGCGGTAATTTACCTCACGGCCTTTTTTGCCATTGGGCTGGCAGGGCCGGGCTGGTACTCCGCCGATGCGCAGTTTCGCAAAATCTTACCATGAAAAATTCATTGAAATACCTTCCACTTTTTGCCCTTGCCACCATTCTATTTGGCGCATGCCAGAACGATAAGCCACCGTCGTATCTGGCGGTAGAGGGAGAAACCATGGGCACCTATTACAAGGTGACTTACCTCGACAGCCAAATGCGGGATTTTAAAGGCCCCATAGACTCGCTGCTGGCTGCCGTAAATCAGGAGATCTCTACCTATGAACCGAATTCAACGGTAACGCAGTTCAACCAGGCAAAAGATGAGTTCGCCCTCGGTCTCAGTTACGAGGACTACTCTAAATGTGTGGCTGACCCGCTGGCGTGCCGCGGGCTAAAAAACCGGCATTTCCTCGCCAATTTCCTCATAGCGCGGGTGGCCAATCAACGCACCTCCGGCAACTTCGACCCCACCGTGATGCCGCTGGTAAATTATTGGGGCTTCGGCTACACACCTCACAAGGGCGTCACTGCGGTGGACAGCCTTAAGATAGATTCGCTGATGCAATATGTCGGCTTCGAAAAAGTGGATCTTCTGGAGCACAACGGGCGTGCTGTTTTGAAAAAAAGCAGCCCCGGTGTGCAATTGGATTTTGGTGGCACGGGGCAGGGTTATGGCATTGACATCGTGGCGGAGCTGTTGGAATTGAATGGCATCAATAACTACCTCGTGGATGTGGGCGGCGAGTGCCGGGCAAGGGGCCACAACGCCAAAGGCGAGTGGTGGACCATTGGCATCAACACCCCGACACCCGAATCCAAAATCACGGATTTTACCCGTATCGTAGAATTGAAAAACCTCTCCGTCTCTACTTCCGGGAACTATCGCAATTTCCACGAACTGGATGGGCAGAAATACAGCCATTTTATCAGCCCGTTCACGGGGTTTCCTGAAAAAAGCACCCTGCACAGCGCTTCGGTTTTTGGAAAAGATTGCCTGCTGCCCGATGCCTTAGCCACTGGCTTCATGGTCATGGGACTCGACAAGGCATACGCCCTGGCTTCTCAGTTGGAGGGCATCGAGGCCCTTTTTATTTACAGCGATGAAAATGGAAAGCTCCAGGTAAAACAAACGCCGGGGGTGGAGAAATTTCTAAAATAGGCACAGGCCTGCTTTAACAATCAAGCACACCAAAAGAAACACTATGAAATTTAATCTGAAAAGAGACCTCTGTTTTTTCGACATTGAATCTACCGGACTGAATGTCATTCGGGACCGCATCATTCAAATTGGCGTCATCAAATATTTCAAAGACGGGAGGGAGCCACAGGAGTTCGAGCTGCTCATCAATCCCGGCATTCCCATTGGGGCTGAGGCGATGTCAGTGCATGGCATTACACCGGCAGATGTGGCCAACAAGCCCGTTTTTGCACAAGTCGCCCGGCAGTTGTTCGACTTCATCGGCGATGCAGATTTGTCGGGCTACAACATCAGCCGCTTCGATGTGCCGCTGTTGATGGAAGAATTTGCGAGAGTAGGCCTGGATTTCAGCATCGAAAACCGGCGGCTGGTTGATGTGCAGCGCATTTTTTATAAAATGGAGCCTCGCAACCTGAGGGCCGCCCTCCGCTTTTACTGTGGCAAAGAAATAGAAAACGCTCACGACGCCCTGGCCGATGTCAGAGCCACTATCGCCGTACTCGAAGGGCAGCTTGAAAAGTACCAGGGGGTGGACCTCCTCGAAGACGATGGCACCGTGGTGGAGGCTCCTGTCAGGAATGACATGAAGGCGCTGCACGATTTTACCCAAGACACCGGCACCATTGATGTGACCAACCGCCTGAAATACAACGACGAGGGGGTTATGGTATTTAATTTTGGAAAATACACCGGCCAGCCCGTGATGAAAGTCCTCCAACAGGAAAAGCACTACGGCCACTGGATTATCGAGAAGGATTTTTCCGTGCAGGTGAAAAACATTATCAGAAAGCTGATGCAGGAAATGGAGAAGAATGATAGCTCTTTATGAAAACTTGTGGGTGGATACCATTGAGCATCTATACTTCGCCCCATTAGGTTTTGTGCAAACAGGAACTTTTGGGGCGAAGGTACCAAGTTCGGCCCCCCCCGGCGCTCCCGATAGCTATTGGGAGAGGCAGCGCCAGGGCAATGAACGGATACAGAAATTGATTTGCGCAATGCCCTTTCGGCATTGAATAAGACACCCGGTATATCGGGGATGATAGATGTTTACTCACATGATTTTTTAGACTTTGGACAAAAAGCCCCTTGA
The DNA here is from genome assembly GCA_004297645.1 of Saprospiraceae bacterium. Taxonomy (GTDB): domain Bacteria; phylum Bacteroidota; class Bacteroidia; order Chitinophagales; family Saprospiraceae; genus UBA6168. The sequence goes on from SCUG01000229.1 coordinate 5,027, forward strand.
AAAATCTTTCATTGCGTAAAAAATTGAAATTACGTCCAATGAGTTAGGCATCTCGTTTTGACTTTTTTGCACTTTTGGAAAAACACCTTCCCCTCACTCTAAAGTACAAAAAAGTACCCCTGGGCTAAGCTACCGGACACGTTCAACCACGAAGGCGCAAAGAGCACAAAGAGGTTTTTATAAGATTATGGCTTTCGAATCTTTGTGTTCTTAGCGACTTGGTGGTTGGGAAGTAAATTTCGAAAGTGTTCAGTAGTTTACCTCTGGACAACCAACTACTTAACCAATGCAACTCAATGGCTGGGTTTGAGTGTCCAAAGTCTAAATGATTTTATAAAGAGTTAAAATGGTTGGCAGGCAGGGTTTGGCCGAAGGCCAATGCCATTGCGCCCGTACCATCAAATTTTTAACAATGATAAAACTCAAAGATTACTCCACCCTTCCTCCCGTAGATGCAAAAAAGAAGAAGCTGGAAAAGCTGACCGGGCACTATCAGCAGCGAATCGGCGACCTCAATGAAATACTGCGTGCCGAACAAAAACATTCGCTGCTGGTCATCTTGCAGGGCATGGACAGCAGTGGCAAAGACGGTGCTGTGAAAAATGTTTTCAAAGACTGCACCCCGTTCAACCTCAGCGTGTATGCTTTTAAAAAACCCACAGAGATTGAGTTCGCCCACGACTTCCTGTGGCGCGTGCATCAGCAGGTGCCCGCCAAAGGCGAAATCAAAATCTTCAACCGCTCGCATTACGAAGACATCCTCATTCAGCGGGTGCATCATTGGATTGACGAAGAGCGCGTCGCACAGCGCATAAACGCCATCAATGCCTTCGAGGAGCTGCTGCACTTTGACAGCAACACCACTATCCTGAAATTCTACCTGCACCTTTCTTACGAACAGCAGGCCATCGAATTGCAAGAACGGCTGGACCATCCTGATAAATTCTGGAAGCACAACGATGGTGACTGGAAAGAGCGGGAGCATTGGGAGGAGTACATGCACTGTTACGAAGACGCCATCAATCGCAGTTCTCTGCCGTGGACCATCGTCCC
>SCUG01000230.1 GCA_004297645.1 Saprospiraceae bacterium
TGAGGGCGGTGGCGTACCAATTCTGCACATTTCTTTTATTGACGGTACCGGCGTTTTCATCAATCAAAATGACTTTAAAAAAATGGGCGGTGGAGTCCACTTCTTTCGATTCGGTGAGGGCGCCAGAAGATAAGAGGGCCTTGCCCGAATTTCCCTGCAACTGCACTTCCAGCCACCATTCGTTGGAGTCGTTGGTGCCGGAGGGCAGGCTGTGGCCTACGTTTTTATTGCTCACCATAATGTCCATTGCCACCTCGTCGCCCGGTGACAAAACGGGAAGTGCTGATTCCGGGTCCATTTTTTTGCCATTTACCTGTACCTCAAAAATGTCCACAGCGGCAATATCATTTTTTAAAAATTCTTGTGCGGTTGCTAATTGTTTTGGATGCCCTGTGATAAATGGCATCGCAGTGTTGGCTACGGCAAAACGATGGCTTTTGACGAACCCATCATCATTGCCTTTGTCTTGTGAAGGCACGGAGGGCATGTGGCAGGTTAGGCAATTTTTGGTTTCCCGGTCGTAAAAGGCACGGGCGTGTTTGCCAGAAAAAGAGCTGGCGTACCATTCGTCATAGTTGTCCTGCCCCCTTTTCCAGCGGTAATCATTCACGGCTGGCGGCACGGAGACTTTGTGGCACGAGGCACAGAATTTTTCAGTTCGCAAATGGTCGCTGAGCAAAGAGATGGCATGTGGTTCGGGTTTGGTCAGGATGACTGCTTTCCGCAGTTCCGGGCTTTTGCCAAACAGGGTGGCGCCCATTGCGGCATACCCGGGGTCGTGGATTTGATAATTGCCGTTGCCGGTGATGTCTTTTGAACCATCAATGGCGTGGCACACTAAGCAGGTGATGCCTTTTTCGCGGTTCGGGTGGTTGTTGATCAAGGCCAACCCATCGCCTTTAACGTCACCGGGGAGCAGCAATAATTGGTCATGGCAAGATGCGCACCAGCGCACTTTATCAACAGGGTTATCCGCCAATAGCGCCTCGATAGCCTTCTTATAATAAGGGTTGTTGAAGGAGGAAAAATGATGCATGGATTCGTTCCATTGCTCGTAAATATCGGGATGGCAACTCTTGTCCCCGCATGATTTTGAGCCGTCCAAAGCTTCGGATGGCAAGTAACGGTGGTCTTTGATTTGTGCTGATGCGGGTTCAAATTCTTTAGTCACGATGCCACTCCCTTTTTGGGAAATAGGAGCAAGCACCAGGACGAACAAAGCGAAAATGATATTGGACAGGATGAGGGTGCGGATGAATGGATGTTGGGGGTATCCACGGCGTTTGATGTTGGCCGCTGAAAGAGGGACGTAAAAATGAAAATTGTTTCTTCGCCGCAACGCTATGTGCGTGGATATGCCGGCGACGAAAATAATAACAGAGGCGAAGTGCAGCCACAAAATCATTTTTTTGTACGCGGCTAAATCTTCGTCGTACAAAAGCAACCCTGTGGCGATGGTGCCTGCGATGGAAACTACGGACAATACGGCGGCAGTTAAGGCACGAAGGTTGGCCCGGTGGGGCATACTCTTTATATGTGCCACCAAAAAGCCAATCAATGGCAGCACAATGGCCAAGCCTGCTACAATATGGAAGACTAAGGTGCCTCTGTATGCGCCGGGCAGCCAGTTGAAATTCAAAATGTAAAGCAGGAGGCTATTGAACAACAGCGTTGCGTATAGCCCGAATAAGATGTAACTACTGTTTGCCTGGTATTTCATCGTACATTCATTTTATGTTAGCCACCTTCACGGCGTCGTTTCCTTTTTCAATGATTAAGAACTTGTCAATAGCTGGATTTTTAAAAACGGAAGTACCTTCTCCAGGCCAATTCACTACCAGCGAATCTATTTTATCAATTTGCCCCAAACCAAAAGTAAGGGGAAACTCCGGCTGCGATAAATAACCCTGCGAGGAAGTGACTGTCCGCCTCTGTTTTTTCCCTGCGTACGAAATGGTTGCCAGCGCTCCGATGGCGTTGGTATTTCCACCTTTCGCCCTCAGTAAAATCCTAAAGAAGTGCAGCTTAGGTTCTGTGTCATTGCGCAGCAAATGTACCGGGCCGTTGTTTTCAGTGACCAATAAATCGAGGTCGCCATCTAAATCAATGTCGGCATACGCCGAGGCCCTTGCGACGAGCGAATCACCAATCACTCCGCCGATTTTTCGTGCTTCATCGCTGAAAATACCCTCTCCATCGTTCACAAAGAAATGCGGTATTTGCCGGTAGGTAATGTTGCCGGCTATCTTTTGAATATCGGTGAAGATATGGCCATTGGCGGCAAACAAATCGAGGTCGCCGTCGAGGTCGGCATCGAATAGCGTAAGCCCAAAAGTGAGGGTGAGGAAACTGGGTTCGCCAATTTTAGAGGTGTAGGAATTGTCAACGAACAAACCATTGTTTAGGGACTTGTACACGCTGATGGGTTGTTGGGAGAAGTTTCCCACGATGATGCTTTCGTTGCCCCTGTTGTCGAGTTCGCCAACGACGACACCCATGCCAGCCTGTGGTTTTCCAAGCCGGCTGTAAGCAATGCCGGCTTGGGTGCCGGTTTCTTTGAAAGTGCCGTTGCCAAGGTTTAAGAAAAGCAAATCGGCCTGCATATCGTTGGCCAAAACGAGGTCTGGCCAGCCGTTGTGGTCGGCGTCAATCAGGGCGATGCCTAAAGTTTTTATCGGGGCAAGATGGTTGATGACCGAAAAACCGCGCAGTTTGGTTTCATCTGAAAAAGTGCCGTCGCCGTTGTTATGATAAAAGACGCCACGCTCGCCATCGAATAAATCGGGGTTGCAATAATTATCTGATTTGCCATCCAAAGAGCACCAAAGGCTCCTGTCAATTTCCTTTGACCACTTGACGTAATTTCCCACATAAAGGTCCAGGTTGCCATCCAAATCTACATCTACGAAAATAGAGGCAGTGCTCCACACATCAGCACCCTGGACACCGGCCGTTTTTGCCACATCGGTAAAGCGGCCGCCGTCGTTTTTCAGTAAAATGTTTTTCGTCAGAGTGGTCACAAATACATCATCGTCACCGTCATTGTCGTAGTCGCCAACCGTAGCGCCGAAGGCATAGGCTTTAATTTTATCCAACCCGGCTTGTTGGGAGGTTTCATCGAAAGTACCGTTGCCATTGTTTTTGTAGAGCCGGAGGCTCGGCACGTTTTGTACTTTGCTTTTATCCCACGCCCAGCCGCCAATCAAAAGCAGGTCCTGAAAATTGTCCCCATTGTAATCTAAAAATGCAGCTCCGCCGCCCATGCTTTCGGGCATGAAAAATTCTCCATAAGCACCCGATTCGTGCTTGAAGTCTATGCCTGCTTCTTTTGTGATGTCAGTGAAGCGGATGGTGGGTTCTTGCTCCTTATTGGCGGAGGCCGGTGTTTGATTGGCATCCTGCGGTTTGTTTTCGGTGCAGGAAAAAAGAGAAAACAGGAATAGCGCACCTGTCCAGATTACTACATTTTTACGCATGGAATCATGGTATTTGTACTTCAATTTTAAAAACTATCGCGACTGCTTAGGAACGTGCGCAAATAAGATGTGTGTTTTTTTGAGGCTGTATCATAAGTCATCGCTAAAAAATTGTGACCAAATTCTTCAACACTGATGCACAGAAACACAGAGTTGAGTTTGGTTCTCTGTGCCTCCG
>SCUG01000231.1 GCA_004297645.1 Saprospiraceae bacterium
GCGCGTACCAGCAAAGCCCTCGAAAGGATGAACCATCTTTTTGCAGACCGGCAAGTGGAGAAAACCTATTGGGCCATTACGTCCCGGCGCCCGGATCCCATCATCGGGCATCTTACACACTACATACTAAAAGATAAAGACCTCAATGTTTCAAAGGCCTTCGACACTCAGAGCAACCGTTCAAAGGATGCCAAACAAGCGGATTTGGATTATAACCTCATTGGTGAATTGGGAACCAATTATTTATTAGAGGTGAAACCCGTCACCGGCAGACCCCACCAAATAAGGGCCCAATTGTCGAAAATTGGTTGTCCTATCAAAGGAGATGTGAAATACCGGTCGGAAGAGAAAAGCAAAGATGGCTCCATCTATCTTCATTGCCAGTCGTTGCGTTTTATTCATCCCGTAAATAAAGAGATGGTGGTCATATCAGCCGAAACACCCGATGGACAAATTTGGGACTTATTCCGTGGAATAGATTCCTGATTCTCTCAAACATAATCATCAAATTACGCCATGAAAAAAGTGACCGTCATAGGAGCAGGTACCATGGGCAATGGTATTGCGCAAGTTTTTGCCATGAATGGCCATCATGTGCACCTTGTGGATGTAGTTCAGGAGGCGCTAAGTAATGCAATGGCTACCATTACCAAAAATCTCAGTAGGATGGTGGTGAAGGGAAAAATTACTGAAGAAGTGAAAACTGCAACTTTGGCCAACATCATCACCTTTACCGATATGGCTGCCGCCGCCTGTGAAGCGGAAATAGTTGTGGAAGCGGCCACGGAAAATATAGGACTGAAGACCAAAATTTTCCGGCAAATAGATGAGGTGGCGCCAGCAGGTACCATTTTGGCAACCAATACCTCTTCCATTTCCATTACGAAAATCGCTGCTGCAACCTCCCGCCCCGAAAATATCATCGGCATGCACTTTATGAACCCCGTCCCAGTGATGAAATTAGTGGAAGTGATTCGCGGATATTCTACCTCCGATGAGGTTACGTCTGAGGTTATGGAATTATCGCGGCAGTTGGGAAAAGTGCCGGTGGAAGTTAACGACTATCCGGGCTTTGTGGCCAACCGCATTTTGATGCCCATGATCAATGAGGCGATATACAGTCTGTTCGAAAGTGTAGCCGGTGTGGAAGAAATAGACACAGTCATGAAGCTGGGCATGGCGCACCCTATGGGACCGTTACAATTGGCCGACTTCATCGGACTCGATGTATGCCTTGCCATTTTGCAGGTGCTCCATGAAGGTTTTGGTAATCCGAAGTACGCTCCTTGTCCGTTGTTGGTGAACTTGGTGGCTGCCGGTAAAATGGGCGTGAAATCCGGAGAAGGATTCTACCTGCATCGACGGGACGTGAATAATTTGGAGGTTGCTCCCAATTTCAGGAGGTAAGGGAAGATATACTCCATAATGCAAGGCCTGCAAATGACTGGTGCAATCCTTTGCTATGAATAATAGTTCAGTTATGCTTAATGTTGGTGGATAAGCGAAATACGGGAAGGGTGCCATTCGTGGCATTTATCAAGGCTATAGATACAGAAGCTCTCTGACGTCTTTTTCGTCTTTAATTTCCCGCTCGATTTTATCGAGGACGAAAGTATATGCATCGTCTTCTTTTTTGATGCCTTTAAAATCAGTTGGCCTGAAAACGGCGATTTTATTGTCCTTTGTGATAATCCAAAAGAGGTTGTCGGAGTTGCTGTTGAAGGCAAAGGTCATGTTTTGTGTGACCATCATCTTGCTCACCGTATTCCGGCTTTTGTCCACCAAGTAGCCCGTCATATAATTGTATGGGTTATTGTGCTGGTCCTTAAAGGTGGCTTTCACCCGGGCGATGTAAGGTGGAAGCGGGTGGTCGCAATTCCAGATACCGAAGCCGGTGGCCTGGAACCGGTTGATGACCTTGTGTTTAATAATTTCGTCGGTAGCAACGTCGGCAAGTCCTTGGTTCCGGAGGGATTGTAACTTTTCCTTGTAAGCCAGGTTGGCGAGTTCCTTTTGCTGCGTAATCTTCCGCAAGAGTTCCTCTTTTTGCGTCTTGAGCCGGGCTTCCCGGCCAGCGTTTTGTTGTTCCCACGCGGCAAGTTCTTTGTTGAATTCAGCAAGGGCTTTGTCGTAATCGCGGCCCGAAAGTACTGGGTTGGCCACTACGACTAACTGGGAGTCACCTTTGCTCAGGGAGAGTTCAAAGTCGCGGGCATTCAGTTTGCGAATGCGGATACCAGTCACCGAGCTAAAACCCTTCTTCAATTGCTCTGGGGTGATATTCGATTGCGGACTGACTTGCCAAAGCATTTTTTCATATTGCATATAGAGTCCAGCCAGTTCCCGCTGTGCATCAGCATACTCGCCAGTAGCATTGGGGTTTCGGAGATCGGAAAAATCGAGGTCGAACACATGATTAGAGCCGTTAGCTTTTTGGGGTTGAATGGGTTTCTTAGATTTTGGTATGCTTGCTTCGATTGCCGCCATTTCAGTTGCCTCCGAAATTGTAATGGCCTTCATTTTTTCCAATAGCTCTTTTTGGGCGGGGTAAAGGGGGCTGGTTTCGTTGAGGGTTGTGGATTCGATGCCCTCGCTGATGACGGTCATGTGATCGGGTTGCTGGTATTCCCAGTTTCTTTTGTCCACGTTCAATTTATAGATATTGTATCCTGGAGGAACGCCGAGAGATGGAGCCACATTTACCCGTGAAATCAGTTCCACACCGATGGATTTTCCAGGAGCTATATTTATCCTTTTACCAGCTTGCTCTGCAAACATTTCAATCATACCAGCGCTTTCGAGGGTGTATTGTACGCCAGCCGAATCATAATTCATCGGGATGCCGGAAAGAAAGAAATCCACGAAATCGTGTAACTCCCGGTAATGCAACATGACTTCTCCATGCACTGGGTCCCCTGCGTTGCTCACAAAAGCCGCTGCCGGTACTGTCAGTTTTGAGCCTCCCAGGTGTTCGAATACGCCACCTGTGGACGCATCAATATTGAACGTACTAAAATTCGGTTTTATGTGGTCCAACGGAGGATGGATGTAGGGCTGGGCAGCAAAGTATTCAAAGGTAGTGGGAGTGTTATCGTTTGGATTGAATATCTGGGTAGCAAAAAATACGATGGCAATGGCGGCTGCAATGGCTGTTCCAAGGTAAACGATGCGCCGCAACAGTGGCTGCTTTAGAGGTAGTTGGTTGTATTTTCTGAGAAGGGTGTCAAAATCCTTGTGCCGGGCTATGTCACCTTTTGAAATACCCTTTGGGTTCAATCGGATGTCGTATTTATGTTTCATAACTCATTATTTTCTGTGCCAGCAAAAGGCGGGCGTTATAAGTTTTCTCCAAGATTTTTCGAGATAATTTTCTTGATGCGCTCCAGTACGCGGTAAGTGCGCACCTTGGCGTTGCTCTCGGTGATTTCCAGGAGGCCGGCTATTTCTTTGAAGGGGCGCTGTTCAAAGAATCGCATCTCGATAATCTGGAGTTCATTCTCGCTGAGGGCATCCAATGCAACTATCATGGCATCGCGATAGCGGTCACGGCAATCGCTTTCGTCCTTGTCATCCAATATTCCTGTGATGAAGGAGTCTTCCAAAGCTACTACTCTGCGTTTATTGGAGTGTCGATAATACTGGGCTACTTCATTGCTGGCAATGCGGAATAGCCAGGCGGAAAACGGCACTCCACGAAAGGTGTATCCTCCAATTCGTTGCATGGCTTTTAGGAAAACCTGGGAACACAGGTCGGATGTCAGCGATTCGTCCAGTGTTCGTTTGTAAATAAAATGGAATATTGGCTCAAAATAGCGGTTGTACAATGGGCGGAACAATGCAGGGGTAGCCTGGGCGGCCTGAATTTCCGACCATTCAGTCTCAATAGCTTCATGTGATACAGCCCGTTGAAAGGTGTTCATTATCCCTTCGTTTTTTACAAGGGTACGACTTATTTGTAAATTTGAATACATTATACGGTGGTCCTTGCTGGTCAAATTAGGTCTGAACAAAAGATGAAACGACCTGGTGGTGTAAAGAAAAACGTCTGTCGGTTCTACACTTTTCAGCGTTTCAAAGGAACTGTTTCGGCATTATAATGCTGAAACGAAAAAAGGATACATCAGCTCTCCGGCTGATGTATCCTTTTGGTTTCAGGCATGCTATTCCCAGACTAAAAGTATTTGAAATTATGGCCATGCTCTATTTTGAGCAGACTTTCATAAATGAGCTTAATCACACTTTCCACGTCCGATTTGTGAGCCATTTCCACGGTAGTGTGCATGTATCGCAGTGGCAGCGAAATGAGAGCGGAAGGTACGCCGCCATTGCTATAGGCAAAGGCGTCGGTGTCGGTGCCTGTAGAGCGGGAAGCTGCCTCTAACTGAATGGCAATTTCATTTTCTTTGGCCGTGTTGATGATGAGTTCCCTCAATTTATTGTGCACGGCGGGGGCATAAGTGACTGAAGGGCCTTTGCCGCATTTCACATCGCCCACCACTTTTTTCTCAATTAGTGGGGTGTTGGAATCGTGTGTCACATCGGTGACAATAGCTACGTTTGGTTTGATGGAATCGGCCACCATTTGTGCGCCCCGGAGGCCTATCTCTTCTTGCACTGAATTGACGATATACAGGCTGTAAGGGAGTTTGATTTTATTTTCGTGAAGATGACGCGCCACTTCTGCGATACAAAAACCACCCATGCGGTTGTCCAAAGCCCGTCCGACGTAATAACGGTCGTTGAGCATCATCAATTCATCTTCATACGTGATGACGCAGCCTACATGGATGCCCATTTCGAGCACTTCTTTCTTATCATTTGCACCAACGTCGATGAAAATGTTGTCTGATTTTGGCGTCAACTTATCTTCTATTTGGCGAGTATGAATGGCTGGCCATCCGAACACCCCTTTGACGATGCCTTTATCCGTTTGAATATTCACCCGCTTGGAAGGGGCTATCTGGTGATCGCTGCCCCCATTCCTGATAACATTGATGAACCCCTCATCGGTGATAAAATTGACAAACCAGGAAATCTCATCGGCGTGACCCTCGATGACAACCTTATAACCCGTGCCCGGATTGATGACGCCGTAGGCCGAGCCATAATTATCTAAGTGCTGCTCATCTACGTAGGGCTTCAGGTATTTTAGCCATAATTGCTGGCCCTTGGCTTCGAACCCGGTGGGAGAGGCATTGTTGATGTAATCTTTGAGGAACAATTCAGAATGATTATTAATCATGGACATTCTGTGGTGCATTTGATTCCCTCAAACTGCGGAGAACAGTTGCGGGAAGTTGGTGAAATAATTAAGGTTCAACGCCCGGCTTTGGTTCGCCAGGTTGTGAGCAAATCCACATCATTCAGGTTTATGTATTTACTCGCCAAAGCTTCCCGTATTAGTATGTCGTAATTTGAAAGAGTAGCCAATTTGCAATCCGCTTTTTTAAAAGCTCTATTTGCTTTTTCAAAGTTGTAGGAAAAAATAGCCAATACTCCGGCTACCGTACACCCCGCATCCCTGACCGCTTCCAAAGCAGCCAGGCTACTGCCGCCAGTAGATATGAGGTCTTCCACCAAAAGCACTTTTTCCGTGCCGTTCAGCTCGCCCTCGATGGTATTTTGCCGTCCGTGGGCCTTGGCTTTGCTGCGCACATACGCAAACGGCAGGCCAAGGGTGTCGGCCAAAAGTGCCCCGTGGGGAATACCGGCAGTTGCTAC
>SCUG01000025.1 GCA_004297645.1 Saprospiraceae bacterium
TGGAAAAACCGGCTGGGAGTATGGCTGGCATGGCTACCTCCTCTCGCTTTTGCCATTCCGACTTTTTGGGTGGCGCCCGCCACCGGCTGGGATTTGAACCTCGTCATTCCGCTGCATCTCTGCTATTTTCTGGCCTTTCTCACGCCGGTATTATTGGTTCGAAAAAACAGCTTCTTCTTCGAGGTGGCCTATTTTTGGGTCGCAGCGGGGTGCAGCCAGGCGCTGTTCACGCCCGATGTAGGAGCACCCTTTCCCACAGCTCAAAGCCTTCGGTATTGGATGGTGCACATCACCTTGTTGCAATGTTTTCTCTACGCCATTCTGGTCTTCAAAATGCGGCCCCACATGCGGGATATTTTCAGGTCCCTGCTCTGGATGGACTTCTACATAATTGTGGTGGGTATGTTAAATTATCCACTCGGCACCAATTATCTATACCTGCGAGAAAAGCCGCCCGTGCCGACGATGATGGACTACCTCGGTGACTTCCCCTGGTTTTTGCTGACGGGGCAGGTGTTGGCGTTGGTGCTATTTTTTGTGGTTTACCTGCCATTCTGGGTGCGCGATTTGAAAGAACAGGAAGTGCGGCCGGATGCCTGAGCCGGCCGTTGCATTTATGTTTCCATTTCTACTCCTATCATTGGCACGGCCAAAAAAAAGAAATCGCCAGAAGGTTTCTCGTAAATAAACACGGAAGGTGCTTTTCAGGCTGGAAATAATCCCGCAAATCTTATCTTTGGCACACGCCGGAGTCAGCCCGTATCTTGGAAAATGCACCTGCTGCTTGGCGCAGCCACCACATCAAAATAGTAGCATTAAAAAACGTCACGCATGAATTTTCATAAAACAAACACCGCCCGCCTCGCCGCTGCCTTCTTAGCTGCCGCCGTTCTGCTTTTTTCCTGTGAAAAAAGAACCCCCAAAGACCTTTTGCAGGAAAGCATCATCCCCGTACCCGTGTCAATGACGGCCACCGGCAGTTCATTTGCACTGACGAAGAAAACGACAATCTACGTGCAGGACAGTGTTGCAGATTTAACGAAAACCGGACAATACCTGGCTCACCTGCTCAGTCCGGCCACCGGTTTCGAGTTGCCGGTAAAAGCCACCTCCAAAGCACCCCGCTCCAAAGCCATCTACCTGACTACGGCGGCGGGCGATGCGGAACTGGGCGGCGAAGGCTACGAACTAACCATCACCGAAGACCTGATTACTGTGGCGGCCAACGCGCCCGCCGGCGTATTCTATGGCATACAAACGCTGCGGCAACTCCTCCCCCCCTCCATCGAGTCTGATTCGGTCCAGGCAGGGCCATGGGAAATAGCCACCGGCACCATCCGCGATTATCCGGCCTATTCTTACCGAGGTGCAATGCTCGATGTCGCGCGGCATTTTTTCGGCGTGGACGGCGTGAAGCGCTACGTTGACCTGGCCGCCGCGTACAAGATAAATGTGCTGCACCTGCACCTCTCCGACGACCAGGGCTGGCGCATTGAAATCAAGTCGTGGCCTGAGCTGACAGCCATTGGTGGCAGCACCGAAGTGGGGGGTACCGAGGGCGGCTTTTACACCCAGGAGCAATACAAGGACCTCGTGCAGTATGCCGCTGACCGGCAGATGACCGTCATCCCGGAAATAGACATGCCCGGCCACACCAATGCAGCACTGGCCTCGTATGCCGGCCTCAACTGCAACGACAAGGCTCCCGCTCTTTACACTGGCACCGACGTGGGGTTCAGTACGTTGTGTACCGATAGGGAAATCACCTACAAATTCATCGGCAATGTCGTCAGTGAGTTGGCTGCCATCACCCCTGGCCCATACATTCACATCGGCGGCGACGAAAGCCACTCTACGCCGCTCAAAGATTATATCCCCTTTATCAACGTGGTGCAGGATATCGTGGCTTCCAACGGCAAACAGATGATAGGTTGGGATGAAATTTCCCACGCCACTTTGAAAAGTGGCACCATCGCCCAGGTTTGGGCCAGCCCTGAAAACGCCAAAAGAGCGGCAGACCAAGGAGTAAAACTCATCATGTCGCCCGCCAACAAATGCTACCTCGATATGCAGTACGACTCCACCACCCAATGGGGGCTGCACTGGGCTGCTTACATCGAGTTGGACAGCGC
>SCUG01000232.1 GCA_004297645.1 Saprospiraceae bacterium
TCATTGCCCTCACTATTTGTACTAAGCCTATTTGGTTCTGGCTGCATCCCGATTACCCGGATGGCTAAAGTTTAATAGCAAATGTCAAATGGACAAAACCTGGCGTTCAAAAGTATAACTTCCACCTTCCCGATTTCATCGGAATAGGAAAATACACGCGCCAGCACGTAAAACGACACGGCCCAGAACAGCAGGTGTTGCGCCACCCTGTTCCGGGCCGTTGTTTGTATTTTGTGTTTCCAATTCAATTGCTGGCGCTAAAGTTTGTTTTTCAGTTCGATGGGTTCGTCCAGAAAAGCCTCTTTCACGTGGGCGTACTTGGAAGCAAACTTTTGCAACTCCTCCGGTGAAGCCGTGAGGATATAGCCGTTTTCTGTTTCTTCGTGCTTGATGCGAATCTGCCTCCGCTCCAGAAGTTTTTGCAAAAAATCGGGGTCGAACATGCTGATGGTGAGCATGCCGCTCTTCATCTCCATTTTAGCAAAGATATGCACCGGGAAGAAGTGAATAGAATGGAATGTATTGATGTGCTCCTGCTGCTGCCCGCCGGCGAAGCGCTTTGCATCTTCCGAAGGCATATCCGCCGGGTAAAAATCCATGAAAAAGTTTTCATTCAATTTGATGATGTGCACATCGAAAGCGGCAGGGTCGCCCTCTTCATCCACGATGAGAAAATAACTCTTGTCACCGTTTTTTCTGAAAGTCCAGGTCTCTGGTTGCCCCGAATCCGATTTGAAGGTAAGCTGCGCTTTTTCCTCATCACTCGTGATAGGTTGTTGGCCACCGTCATCTTCGTATTTTACCCAGACGCCGGGGATTTCTTTGATGTCCACCAGCTTATCTTCCGTGTAAATGGGATGAATGGAGGGGATGCAACTCTGCACAATAATGATGCTGCACAATAATGCAAACACAATGATTTTGAGTTTCATAATGGTAGATTTTGTCAAACCTTTCAGGTTTATCAAACCTTAAAGGTTTTGTTGGTAAAATGATGAAACCAAAAATGGAGAGATTGCCCCGGCCAAACAATTTTTATCGGTGAATCAGGGAAATCCAGCGGCGGGATGGGGAGAAAACAGCCTGGAGGTTTTTAAAAACCTCCAGGCTTTTATTGCGTCACTTCTTTATCAGCTTGCGCACGGCATAGCCGTTGTCAACAGTCATTTTTACAAAATAGATGCCCTGCGGCAATTCGCCCAAAGTTCCGTTGTCTGCCGTCAGTTGCCAAAGGGTCTGTCCGGCCGGGAAGCTGACGGTGGCGAGGTATATCCGCTGCCCTCTTGCGTCGAACAATTCAATCGCCGCATCCTGGTTTTTTTTCAAACTGAAATTCAGCCAGATGGCCTCGCCGAACGGGTTCGGCTGCACGGCAAAGGATTCGAAATCCCCCGTAAAATCCCGCACGGCCGTGGGGCAAATCGTCTCAAAAGTGAACAAGTCTGATACGTCACTTTCCAGGTTGCCAAGGCAAATGGCCTGCACGGCAAAATCGTACGCCGAACAACTGTCGAGGCCCATCAATGTGAACTGCGTCGTGCCAGTAGTCAATATTAGCCAGTCCAGGCCGGTGGACTTTTTGTACCGCAGGCGGTAGGTTTGGGCATTGGCCACACCATTCCAGAGCAAAGTGGCGGCGTTCATCGTGATGCTCGAAGTGTCGAGGCCTGAGGGTATCTCATCGCAAGGCGGATAACATTGCGTGCTAAAAATGTAGCTGCCGGACCAGTCGCTCTCCACGCCGGTGCAGGCCGAACGCACCTGAAACTCATACTCTTTACAAGCGTCCAGATTCAGCACGGAGAGCAAGGTGTCGTTTGCCACGATATTCACCCAACTCACCACCCCTGTGGGCCGGATGCGGATGCCGTAGCCGAGGGCATCCCCTACCCCGGCCCAATGGAGCACAGCGCCGGTGAAGGCGATCTGCGACGCGCCCAAACCGTCTGGTATCTGGCAGTCGGGCGGGGTACCTTCCAATATGTTGAGGCAATAATCTTCTACCTCGCCATAATTGAAATTGACGTTGCAAACGCCAGGTTCCTGATTAAACTGCATCACCACCCGCATGCGGGTCGAGCCTGACACAGCGGTTGATGGCACGATGATGCTGCCGTTCAGGGTGCTCTGGGTAGTAGCCCCGGCGTTGTACACCATTTCTCCGGCGTCGTTGAACTCGCCGTTTTGGTTGAAGTCAATCCACACTTTGAACCATTCCGGGAATCCGCCTGCGGCGTAGGCCGGCGAGAGGCTCAGGGCATATTGATGGTAGGTCTCCAAATTGGTGCTGATGCCCGTATAATCGCCGTAGCCATTATCCGAACCAGTGGTGTTGCCAATGGTGTTCAGCGTGACATTGCCAATCCATTCTTCGGTGGCGTTCGCACTGTTCGAGGGGCAATAGGCCAGGTCGGTGCAGGTGCCACAACCGAAGGTGATAAATTCGGACAAAGGCCCAAAGCCGGTAGCTCCGGTGTCGCAAACAGTTTGAATCTGAATGCCATAGGCCATGCAGGGTTCCAGCATGCCCAGTATGAGGGATGTATCCGTCAGCCCCTCGAAAACTTCTTCGCCGGCGTCCGTCGTCAGTTTCAAACTGTAGGTATTGGCCGCAAAAACGCCGTTCCAGGTGGCAGTGACGCTTGAGTCTGTTATTGCTGAAAGCACCAAAACTTCGGGAGCAACGCAGCAGCCCTCCGTTTCAAAAATGGCGGAAGCATAGCCGCTCGTGGTGTCGGAACACACATCTTCCAATTGCACCTCGTAAGCCGAGCAGCCGTGCAATCCGGTAAATGCCACGGGGCTGGTCACGCTGTCCATCTCCGTCCAAAGCGTATCGCCAACCAGCCGGAAACGGAGGTTGGTCTGGAGGGTAGAATCGGTGGAAAACCACGACAGCGTAGCGCTGGTATCAATGACATCGGTGAAGGTAATGCCATAAGGTTTCGGGCACGGCCCGCAGCTTTGAAGCAAAATCAGCAGGCTGTTGTACGCATTCACCCGGCCTCCATATTTCACTTCGTTCAAAAGGTTGGGTACTACATCCACGCCCTGGTACAAAGCATCGCGCACGAGAAGCGCCGTACCAACGGGGTCGGCCAGTGCCTGTGGCCCAAGGTTGGAACAGGGTGCCGAGTACAGCAGGGCGATGATGCCCGCCGTGAGCGGCGAGGCAAAGGAGGTGCCGCTGGCGGTGGTGGGGCCGCCGTTCTGGTTGATGCTGACGATTTGGGCGCCCGGAGCCGCCACGTCAATATTTTCCACGCCGTACCCGGAGAAAGTGCGCACGTCGTGGTTGTCGGTGGCGGTCACTGCCACCATGAATTCGCTGGGGCATGCCGTCGGCAAATCGCCCACCACGTCTATGTTTACGTTGTTGTTGGCGGTAGCACCGCAACTGAGAATGCCCACGCTGCCGAGCGAGTCATAAAAGGCGCACCACAGCGGTGCATCGGCGGGATTGCCATTGTCTATGCCCCACGAGGCATTTGTAGAAACAATGAATGCACCGGTGGCGCCGCCGCTTTCATTGTAGCGCTTGCGCATGACGAAGGGATAAGTGTATGCCGCCAGTGCGTTGGCTTCACTCACTCCCTGGAAATCCACGTTCATGATTTTCACGTTCCAGTTGATGCCGGTGACCAACAAGGCGTTGTTGCCTTTGGCGCCAATCATGCCGGCCACCGTCGTGCCGTGGCTTTCGGGGTTCACGTTGTCGTCGCCGGTCTGGATGTTCCAGCCCTCGTAATCGTCCACATAGCCGTTGCCATCGTCGTCAATGCCGTTATTGGGAATTTCCTGCACGTTGAACCAGAGATTGCCCTGCAAGTC
>SCUG01000233.1 GCA_004297645.1 Saprospiraceae bacterium
GAAATCTCGAAATTTGGCCTCGAAGCCCTCAACGTAGATGAAGGTGGCCTCAACGAAATGGACAACAAAATCCTGAGCGCCATTATCGAAAAATTCAAAGGGGGGCCGGTGGGGCTGACTACCATCGCCACAGCCGTCGGCGAAGAGCCGGGCACCATCGAGGAAGTCCACGAGCCATTTCTCATCATGGAGGGTTACCTGCAACGCACATCGCGGGGCCGTGAAGCGACGGAGAAATCATTCAAACACCTCGGCATCGTGCCGCCAGGCAAGGCCGGCACTCTCTTCGAGATTGACTGACGCTGCCGGGGTGGGGAACACCCATTTTTGAAAAATGGCCATCTGACAATCGGGTGAGATGTGTATTCCTGGAAACATTCGCATCCAGTGCTCAAAAAATTCCTTTGACATGAAAAAACTAAGTTTTCTTTTCCCCACTCTTTTTCTTTTTGCCATGACGTCCTGCCAAAATTCGCCAGGTAGCGGAGGTGACAAGGCTAATTTTCCCATGACGGAAGAATACAATGCTCCACCACAAACACAGGCAGCTCCACCAACTTTTGAGAATCCTGTACAGCCGCAAAGCGACCCGAAAGAGAACGCAGCGCCCATCTCCCGGCAAATCATCAAAACTGCGGAGTATCGCATTCAGGTGAAAAATGTGGAGGCAAGTTCACGCAGTGTCAATGCCCTGGCTGAACAATCCGGCGGCTTCGTCTCAGCGAGCGAGCTGACCAATTCCAGCTATGAAATCACCAATAAAATTACCATCAGGGTGCCCTCCGGACGATTCGACTCACTGCTCAATGCAATTGGTGGCGAGGCTATTTTTACAAATTACAGGCGCATCAGTTCTGAGGACGTGACGGAAGAGTACGTGGACATCGAGACCCGTCTGAAAACCAAAAGGGAGGTGCGCGATCGCTACAATGAGATTTTGCGCACCAAAGCCAAAACCGTGGAAGACGTGCTGAAAGCGGAAGAGCAAATCCGCGTGATTCAGGAAGAGATAGAGGCCAAAGAGGGCCGCTTGCGCTTTCTCAAAAATCAGGTGGGGATGAGTACCGTCCACCTCGAAATTTACCAGGAAATTGAATACCGCCCGGAGCCAACGGTTTATAAAAAAGCCTTCGGCTCCAAGCTGCTGAATGCTTTGGAAAATGGTTGGGAACTCATACAGGCGATGGTGCTGGGGCTTTTCAGCATTTGGCCGTTGGTGCTTACCGGCGGGCTTCTTGTCTGGAAGTGGGGTTGGGTCAGGAGCAGGTTCAGGCGGAAGAAAAAAGCAGTGACCGAAGAAAAATAATAGCCCTCACGGGCAAATTAAAAAGTGGCGCTCAACGAGCGCCACTCAATTTTAGAGAAATCTTTAGCCGTAGCCAAGGCTTCTCTATTCTCCCTCTCATTTACTCTTAGGTTTTCGGAAATAATCAGATGGCGGCATTGCCGGAAGGAGGAAAAAAAGCGGTGCTCCTTTGAGCACCGCTCAAAAATTAGAGAAATCTTTAGCCGTAGCCAAGGCTTCTCTATTCTCCCTCTCATGTATTCTAAGGTTTTTGGAACACGCCGGGGTGCGGCATTGCCGGAAGGAGGAAAAAAAGCGGTGCTCCTTTGAGCACCGCTCAAAAATTAGAGAAATCTTTAGCCGTGGCTAAGGCTTCTCTATTCTCCCTCTCATGTATTCTAAGGTTTTTGGAACACCTTCCGTACGGACACACCAAAGGCCTTTGCCTTCGGGCTTCGCCGGAGCGCACTGTGCTGCATAATAAATCCTGTAAAAGCGTCCGCCAGACCGGCGGCAAGGAGCAGAAAGGAGGGGGGGCGGTGCCTGCCTTAGCACCGCTCCACCGTTTAGAGAAATCTTAGCCGTAGCCAAATCTTCTCTATTCTCCCTCTCATTTACTCTTTGGCATTTGATGAGGAGATGACTTTGATATTATAAGTCATGCAACAAACAACATGTCATCAAATCTGTCAATGCCAAGGAATTACTGCTTGGTAAAACTGTCGAAATTGAGTTTCCAGCCTTCGCCCTGCACCTGTAGCCAATAAGTGCCAGGGGCCAATTGCGATACTTCCAGCCGCTGGTGGTTTTCACCATTCACGATGGATATGGGCTGCGCCATCATTTTGCGGCCTGCCGCATCAACAATCTGAAGAATACCATCGGTGGTTTTCCCTGCCCACCCGATGTTGAGGTTGAGGAACTCAACAACCGGATTGGGGAAGAGCTGGAAGCCTTGCAGGCTCAACTCCTCTTCTGTGGCAGTAGCCGTGCCATCTTCGCTGCAATCAACGATGCCGCCGTGCAAATTACCGGCATAGGCATCGCCCCCGGCACCCAAGATGGTGATGGTATTGCCAACGTTAGCACTGGCGCTGTTAGGTGGCATGAAAGGGTCTTGCCCGTTATTCACGAGGAAAACTTTGCCCGTGCATCCAAATGCATTTCTGAAACTGAAAAGTGGCAATTCCACGCCTTCCTGATAGTTGGGATAGGCTACCCCCTGAATGATGAGGCCGAAGGATATGTAGTCGTAATCCGGAGCCTCTTCCGGGGAATTGTTGCGGGAGTTAGCCTCCCACACCATGCCTTCCAGCAGGTTTTCAATGTCCACCGGATCGAAAGCGTTTGAAGGCACCTTGATGGTCACTTGCCCCGTTCCCGTAATGTTTTGTGGGTTGAGGTAGGTGGTCTGAGGTACCAGTGAAACGGTATAGCGTTCTGTGCTCTGATTGTAAGTCAGGTTGAAATTGACTTGGGCAGAGGCGGCATAGCCAATGAAGGCTATGAACAGTGTGAGCAGGATGTTTAATCTTTTCATGGTTAAGCTGTTGAATTGTGTTTGTTGCATAAAAAATGGATTCTGTATGTGGGGTTTGACGAAGCTGTGTTCACGGCTCCGCCAAACCGCCATTGTTAAGGTAGTTGCTGAGTGATAAAGAAGTTAATGAAGGTATTCGGGTTATTAGGGTGGAACAGGATGTTGAAGAAAATGATATTGTCCACGTCGTTGTTGGCACCCTGATAAATAGACTTTCCGTCCATATTCGTATCGCTCTGCTTATAGCCATGAGCGATGTGGTTGAAGCTCGCGTTAGTGTTATCCGGGTCAATGAACACCTCGAAGAAGATGTTGTCCCGGTCCGGGTTGGCTATGCCGCTACCCTGATATACGATGTAGCCGTTGGCATCCACATCTCCACCCCAAACCGTGCGGTAATTGCCCACTGCTTTTTGGGCATAGCTGCCGAAAGTCGGCGTTGCAGGCGAGGTGAAGTCAATGAATGTGGGGAAGGCCTTGTCGCGGGTCAGCGAAACGGGCTGTGCCGTCATCACGCCGAGGTGATTGCGATGGCGCAGTGCCACATAGTAGTCGTCTATTTTGGTTTTAAAAACGAGAGGACTCACGCCGTCTAAATCCACCACATCTCCATCACGTTGGAGGAGTGCTGAGCGGGTAGCCAGCCTGTAACCGGGTTGCGATTTGCTTCGCAATTCCACAAATACCCAGTCCACGATGGCATTCGGGCCGGTGACGTTCATGAGCGACTGCGGAATGGTCTCGCCACCGCCACCAATATGCACGAATGGGTGCTGTCCGGGTATGGGTTGGAGGTTGGTGTAAGGCTCCGTCAGAGGTACATATCCCAAAGTGCGCAGGCTGTCGTGCATCATGCCGGTGTTCAGTACAAACGGACCTTGCAGGAATACCCTTTGCCGGACAAAAACGAACGGATCCGGATCGCGATAATCGGGTATGCCATCGAGGTCGGTATCGTCGTTGAGTACGCTGCCGTTGCCATCGGTATCTTCATCAATGGTGAGGATGCCGTCGTTGTCATCGTCGGGGTTGGCCGGGTCGGTTTCGCCCGGATCCACCTGACCGTTGAGGTTGGCGTCTTCGAAATTGTCCGTCAGGCTGTCGTCGTCGCTGTCGGTGCTGACGGGGTCTGTTTCCCCGGCATCCACCAGGCCGTTGAAGTTGGCGTCTTCAATGCCGTCCAACAGCCCGTCTCCATCGGTGTCGGTATCGAGCGGATTGCTGTCGGTGCCGGCGTCGTAGCTGCCATCACCACCTGTTTCAGTTCCGTCGGCAATGCCATCTCCGTCGCTATCGCTGTTTGGGTCGAAATCGTCGGTATCGTCGGAGTCATTTACGCCGTCCTTGTCGTCATCGGGGTCGGTGGCATTCACAATGCCGTCCTGGTCGAAGTCGCATTGACCAACTGTATGGTCGGGCACACAGGCGTCGGCGTCGTCCGGGTCGAAGAGTGCGCTGGCAGGGTCAGCATTGGAAATGTAACCATCACCATCGTTATCTATTCCGCCGCAGGCGGGATTCATGCTATCAGGGTCGCACGGGTTGAGCGGGTCGCTACCGCCTGAAGTTTCGTCAATGTCGGTGATGCCATCGAAGTCAGTGTCCGTGTTTGGGTTGTAATCGTTCGGGTCGAGGTTATCTTCCACGCCGTCGTTGTCGTCGTCGGTATCCACATTATTGGCCAAACCATCGCCATCGAAATCGCAGTTGCCAAAGGTGGCAACGGGGTCGCAATGGTCGAGTGGGTTAGAGCCATTGGACGTTTCGACTATGTCAGTAAAGCCGTCATTATCGCTGTCGCTGTTCGGGTAGAACGGGTTTGCGTCGCTTCCGTCGGCCACGCCGTCGTTGTCATCGTCGGGGTCGGAGCCGTTGACGATGCCGTCCTGGTCGAAGTCGCAGGCACCCACGGTGTGGTCGGGTATGCAGGCGTTGGCATCGTCAGGGTCGAAAGTTGGGCTGGCAGCGCTGACATCGGTGACGTAACCATCGCCATCCATATCGGTATTGCCGCAAGCAGGAGCGCTTGGGTTAGGGTCGCATGGGTCGAGCGGATTGGAACCAGCCGTTGTTTCCTCCACATCGGCGAAGCCGTCAGAATCGCTGTCGCTGTTCGGGTCGAAGGGAGCCACGTCGTCAGCGTCGGCCACGCCGTCGTTGTCATCGTCGGGGTCGGAGGCATTGTCT
>SCUG01000234.1 GCA_004297645.1 Saprospiraceae bacterium
GACACGTTTTCGGAAATACTCCCACCCAACCGAAAACATCTCCTGACAAACTCTCTCGACATTCTTCTCCCTTTCAACACTGACATTTTTCGTTCATCCTCGTTTTGGTGCGCGTCAATCCCAACAGAAACGACAAACACCTACCCGAAACAAACACTCCCCTAAGTGAAGTTTCAAAACTCCTGGCAAAAAAGATGAACAACACTGCCCACTGAAAAACACTACCCAGTTACTTGCACTTAAACCCAACATTTGACTCTGAAAACCAAAAAGATACTTCGCCTTTGTTTTTTAAAAAGTATGTGGTTACTTAAAAGGCAAAAATTTTGAGCAATTTGAGTGAGACTGAGTGAGACCTGATGATTCCCAAATTTTACTTCCCCTGCCCCCCATTTTTTTATAAAGACAGAAACTTAGAACAATGACCAACACTGCTTCACTGATTTTTATACTTCTCTTTTTCGCATGGAATGCCACTGCTACCACGAATTCTACTGGCACTTTCGAAAGCCAATCGATGGTACGGCCGCTCGTAAATAGCCAGATATTATCAGTTGTGTCATCATCCGCTTTCCCATCGGTTCCTGTAGAAACTCCATTCTCCAGCAAAATACTCTCTCTCCTTAAGAAAGAACATCAATCCAATATGCCAGCAAAAAATGCTACTCTCAGCGTACCGGTTGTAAAAGAAGCAATTGCTTCCATCAGGGGCCGGTACAAAGAATTGGCAGGTCCGGTTTTCCACCAAACCCTGCTGGCATAAAGCCCCTGTGGGCCTATATTGAAAATCCTTAGAACATGTGTTCATTTAGATGGAGTTGACGTCTGAAAAGCAATGACCTGAAATCACCAGCTTTCCTTCACCGCTCGAAACGCACATCGAAACACGGTATTCATCCCAAACCGAAAAAATAAAGACCGCTCTACCCCGCTTTTTTTGTCTCACCAACCCCATAAACAGTAAAGATTTAGACCGCTCTACCCCTTCTTTTTTCGTCTCACATCTCCCCGGATAAAAGCGACATTTTTCATTAAGATTATCACACAATCGCATCGCAGGAAGATACGTGATGTTTGATTCTCGCAGGTCTCTGTCCTGGTTCGCCGGGAAAGAGGCCTTTTTGCTATGGTACAATGGGCTATCTAAAATCAGGATTTGCCGCTAGGCAATAAGAAGACAAAACAGTTTCTGGCCGCCTCAATTTCTGTTGGCATCCAATTTCAATAAAACAGCCAACATAAGGGTAAAGCCGAGAAGAGAAGACCCCCCTTTGCTCAGAAATGGCAAGGGTATGCCGACGGTGGGCACGAGGCCCATCGTCATGCCAATGTTGACAACGAAGTGAATGAAAATGATACTTGCTACCCCATAGGCATAGAGCCTGTTGAAGTCCGAACGCTGACGCTCGGCGAGGAAAATGATGCGCCATAGCAGCAACAGGAATAACGCGAGTATTACGAGGGTGCCCATGAAGCCCTGCTCTTCGCCCACGGCGCAGAAGATAAAGTCGGTAATTTGCTCAGGCACGAAATTGCCTTGAGTGAGGTTACCTTTGAGGTATCCCTTGCCCAGCAACCCGCCGGATCCGATGGCCATCTTGGAATGATTGAGGTTGTAGGCGGCGCCTTGCGGGTCGGCTTCCGATGGTTTCAACCAAACTATGATGCGCTCTTTGTGGTGGCTCGCCAGAAAATTATTAAATGCAAAATTAGAGAGAGAAACTAAGCTGCTGCCCACCATAAAGCAAAGTAGCACCACGCCGGCCACGCTTCGTTTCAACCGAAACCAATGGTAACCGCCAAATGCCAGCAGCAGAGCCACGCTGCCAATAAGTGCCTGCATGGAATAACCTGTGGCAAAGGCGTAAATACCCCCGCATGCCAGCAGCACGAATCCCAACAGCCAGTAACGGCGCCTTTGCTTTGGCATGTTCCAGGCGAGTATCAGCAAACTGATACCAGCCATACCCAGCATGAGGTGTAAGGGTGGATTCACAAACCCCAAAACTAGCAATGTACCGGCAATGAATCCCACCACAAAAACGCCCCCCGGAAATCCCTCGCGATACAGCACGATGAACAAACCGCCAAACACCAATGCCGAGCCGGCATCTGGCTGCAACATAGTCAATGTCATCGGAGCCAGAAAAAAGGAGATGGCGTAGAGTTGCGTTTTGAAGGATTTGAGGCCGTGGGCATATGAGCCAAGATAGCTGGCCAAAGCCACACAAGTGCCAAATTTGGCAAACTCGGAAGGTTGCAAGGTGATGCCCCCGCCAAAGTCAAACCACGAGGTAGAGCCGTTGATTGTTTTCCCAAAAATCAATACTGCTACCAACGAAAGGAGGCTGACTATGTAAATGGAATTGGCCACGTTGCGCCAAAATTTCCAGTCGATGGTGTAGGCTAAAAAAAA
>SCUG01000235.1 GCA_004297645.1 Saprospiraceae bacterium
AGGCACAGAAACACAGAGTTGAGTTTGGTTCTCTGTGCCTCCGTGTCTCTGTGTTGAAATAAAAATTGTCAAGCTAATTCCAGAGTTGACTTATGATACAGTCTCAGTTATTTTTCAAACGTTACTAAAAACATCTACTGATTCAACCCCCTATTGTCAGGACTATCTCACAGACCACGGTTGCAAGTCAAGGAAGGCATAAGTACCTTTGCAGCAACACAAAAGACCGACGGTGAAGTTTTAAGCTGAACGTCAAGTCAAAGGGAAGCATTTCGGGCAAGCGGGATGCTTTTCCTTTTTCCACGGGGCGGCTCTTTTTGCTGTTCTTGGAGGCATTCCGGGGCACTGTGGCGGGCCTTTTATTTGAAACGGCGGGTCTCTTGGTTTTTCAAGAGACAAATTATCGAAGCACAGCGGTCATGGGAGGTGGCGGCATGGGCTTTTAACGGAACGAAATGCTCGGAAAACGGGGGAGGTGATTTTTTTCACAGCCTGCGTTAGCGGCAACCAGAAGAAGAAAACTGCCCGTCCATCCGGCAGGACGGAACAAACCGCACCGAAAGCAAAGACAGCCCTTCGGGCAAAGCCGTCGAAAATCAGAAAGACAAGGAGGGGAAGCCCTGAAGGGAATTTCAGAGAGGGCTATGCGCCGGCACCGGCCCGTCTTCGTGGCGGCAGAAAAAAGATAAAAACCCGGAAGAACGCCCCCAGAGGAGGAGATAAAAAACAAAGAGATGAAAGCCGGTAACAACGCACTGCTGTCCATGCCCGCCAGCCGCCAACCCCCAATCCCAACGCTCCGGCGGGCACGTCGTGAGTGCAACCGTACGACACGGTACTTAAAATGGGTTATTCCGAAACTCACGTCAATCTTATAATTACTGAAATTTTCCATTTCAAAATCTGTACATTATGGACAAAATCAAGCTGACTGCACTGCTGTTTTCCCTGTTGTTTAACCTGCCCGCTCATGAGTCGGTGGCGGCTATCGCCATAACAAAAGTTGAGCTTTCGGGAATTTCGCAACCCAGCCTGCCGGAGGCAGCAACTGCAACAAAGAAAATGACGAAAAAAGAACAACGGCTGAAAAAGCGGGCCGGGCGCCTGAAAGTGAAGCTGGCAAAACGGTTGGACAAAATCGGGGAAAAGCCGGGGCGGCTGATTAGCAGTAATTACCTCATGCTATGCCTGATTCTTTTTGTGGCGGCGGTGCTTTTCTTCGCCATCGGCGGGGCTATCTTCGGTATCTTCGGCTCAGTGGCGGCACTCGGCTCGGCGGTGTTTTTCGTGCTGTGGCTGATAGAATACACAGGAACTGTATAGCAACAAAAAAGCCCCTGCCTCAGGTGGGGGCTTTTATTATGCCTCAAGTTCCTCCTCCTTCCGCCTGTTTTTCCACCAGATAAATCCGAGGGTGCCTACTACTAAATACGGCATGGCAAACAAGAAAAGGATGCCCGTGTTTAGCCCCCTGCCTATGCTGCCCCCTGCTTTGAGGTTGCTCTCGGCCGACATGCGGCACATCGGGCACTGTGCCTGAACATTCGGTGTAGCTAATGCAAGGCAGACGAGTAAAGTGAATATTTTGAAGAAGCTCTTTTTCATTTTAATGGTAGTAAGGTTTTATCATAAAATACAGCACCGGCCCAGTGGCAGCCACGTAGAGCCAAACCCAATATACCCACCTGGCCATTTTTTTATGCCGGTCGAACTGATTGGTGTAGGCCCTGATAAAAGTAAACAGGATAAACGGGAAAATGACGGCCGCCAACACCACATGGCTGATGAGCAGGAAAAAATACACGTACCGGATGGCTCCCTCCCCGCCGAAGTTGGTCTCATTGGTGGTGAAATGGTAGAGCACATAGCCCAACAAAAACAGCAGCGACGAAAGGATGGCAGTCGTCATGGCTTTCTGGTGTCTTGCCCGTTGTTTGGTTTTTATGAAATAAAGCCCCGCCACAAGAATGACTGCCGTGAGTGCATTCATGGCCGAATAGAGTGGTGGCAGGAAGCTGAAATCTATGTCTGACCCGATGCGCACGCGGCGCATCATGCCCACCAAAAGGAGCACCACCGCGGTGATGACCCACGCTATGCGGTTCAGTTTTTTTTCGAGCAATTTGTTGGCTGCTTTATCCATTTGAGATGGTTGTCAATGATAGGCAGATGGGTAATTTACCGCCGGTTTTGTTTTGGAACTATGAGGGCGATATGCTCCACTAATCTTCCCATTTCCTGGTTGCTGTTAAGGTCGTAATAATTTCGAATGGTCAGGCTGGAGTCCACGAGCACCACTTGGGAGTTGGGGTTCTTCATCTTGAAAATGTCTGTGGCCAAACGCTGCCATTCCGAAGCCGAAGCCCCCAGCAGGAAATGTTGTTCGTGGTCGTTGATACCCAGGCCTTTTGCGATTTGCAGCAAGCCGGTGCTGCTATCTGTGGCGATGAACGACAGGAAAACCACGCCGCTGGTTTCATCAAAACCCTTGTGGAGCTTACTGAAGCGCTCGCAGGCTGCACGGCCGGCGGCGTCATCTCCCGGCAAAAAATTCACGACGGAGACTTTACCGCTCAACGTTTCCGGCGACACGGGGGTGCCGTTTTGATTGAGCAGGTTAAAGTCTCCTATTTTCCCGAAATCGCCCAATCCGGCCATTATTTTGGTTCTGTAATTCAAACCAGACTGGAGGTAGAACAACGACCCTGCCGGCAGCAGGAAAAGGATGACTACTACCACCGTGCCGATGAGGATTCTTCTTCTTTTTCCGTTTATAGCTTCTTCCATGACTGGTTGTTTGAAACATAAAAGGCGAGATGGTTGGTCTCGCCTTCATTTTCGTTTTGTCAGATAAGAAACATCGTGGTCTCCTTATCATAGTCGAGACTCCCATTGGCTGGTGCCTTGACTTCCTCTCTGTTCTTTTTTCGTATTTGCTCCCTTCTATGCCCCCAGGCACTGCCTTCATTGAAGAAAGCAATGATGGCCCAAACGAGCAGCATCGTAGGTAGTAACACACTCCAGCGGAGGCCCCGCACCTCGCTGGACAAGTGCATGAAAAAAAACACGATGAAATAGGCTTTGTACAAACTAAAAGCCGCCATTGCCAGCATATAGATATAGTGCATTGGGCCTGTAAATTCAAGACCAGGAATGAGGTGGCCTTTGGCCGTCAGGGCCACCAGCACCTCGATGATGGTGATGAACCCCAAAATTTTCAAGCCTTTTAGCACCAGCTTTTTCTGGTCTTCGTAACTCATGTGAGCTGCCATATCGAACGATTTTTTTTTTTGATTCTTTATAGTAAAATGGTGAGTATTCTCTTGCGATTAAAGCAGGTAAAAGACTAAGAATACAAACACCCAGACCAAGTCCACAAAGTGCCAGTAAAGGCCGATTTTTTCCACCATTTCGTAGCCGTTTTTACGAGCACCATAGATGCCACTGGCTGAATTTAGCATGATGATGGTGAGGAAACAAACTCCTGAAAAAACGTGGAATCCGTGGAATCCGGTAATAAAAAAGAACAAATCACCAAAGGCTTTTGGACCGAATGCTTCCCGCACAACGTCGCCATTGCCGTTTTTATAGGCAGCATGTTCGTATTGATGGGTGTCGTGGCGGATGGTGATGAGGTAGGGCCTGCCTGCCTCGAACGACTCACCGGCATGGGAAACGCCGTGGTGGTCAGTCTTTACAAAAAACCTGTTTTCTTCCATATCGGCAACGCCATTCCTGAGAAAATAAGTAGAGGTGGCGCCATGAAAGTCTTTTTTCACTTTGGTGTATCCCATGCCTGTAAGGTCTTCCCCTGAAAGATAAGTTCCGCTTTCCTCGTGCATAGAGAACGGATTGGTTGTGAGGGTCACTCCTTCAGCTTTGATGAGCGTGGTCCATTCCCAAGCCTGACAACTCAGGAAGGTAAGGCCTCCGAGAATTGTAGCCAGCATCCAAATGACAACGCCTTTCCTGTTTTCGCGTTGGCCTTCCTGTACTGCCCGAACCATGGTGACGGAGCTAACGATGAGCACGAAGGTCATAAAGGTTACAAAAACCAGCGGTGTTTCGACATCGAAAAAAGGCACCTTCTGGAACACAAAATCTGCGACAGGCCATGTGACACTGCTGAAACGCAAGGCGCCGTAGGAGATGAGGAACCCGGCAAAAGTGAACGCGTCGGTGAGGAGGAAGTACCACATCATCAGCTTGCCATAGCTCGCTTTAAAGGGGGACTTTCCGCCAGACCAAAGGTGCTCATCCTGTTCTTGCCTATTTTCTAAAACTGCTGCTTCTGAAGCCATGTTAAAGGTTGAATTAGTTGAATCAGGCTATGGGCCGTCTGCTCCCATCTTCCCGAAATTCTAACGGTACAAAGTCAAAAACAAAAACAAATAGACCCAGAGCAAATCCACGAAATGCCAGTAGGTCAGGGTTAGTTCAAAGCGAATTTTGCGCTTGTAATTTATTTTAAAAGGCAGCCCGAAGGCGTGAATCAACGCCACTGCCAATACTGTCAAACCACCGAGAAGGTGCGCTGCATGCACCCATGAAATGACGTACACGAAATCGCCTGAAGGGTTCAATGTAAAAGGCACGCCGTTTTCTTTCAGGGCCTGCCAGCCTTCAAATTGCAGCACCAAAAACAACATACCCAAAAGGAAGGTGGCTACCATCAGTCCTTTGTACACCTGCTCATTTCCCTTTTTGTAGCCCAAATATGACAGGTGCAGGGTCACGCTGCTCAGCACTATTACCAGGGTGCTGAATGTAAACTCACCCGGCAGTGTAAATTCCAGCCAATTGCCACCTGCCTGCCGCACGATGTAGGCGCTCGAAAGCGAGGCGAACATCATGAGCAGTGAGGCACAGCCCACCCACATCGCAAACTTGTAGGGGTGGATTTTGTTCCTGCCGGTATTTTG
This sequence comes from Saprospiraceae bacterium, assembly GCA_004297645.1. Classification (GTDB taxonomy): domain Bacteria; phylum Bacteroidota; class Bacteroidia; order Chitinophagales; family Saprospiraceae; genus UBA6168. Next base: position 4,923 of record SCUG01000235.1, read on the forward strand.
TTCTAAAGTTAAATCCATCATCTAAGCGGGCTAAAAGCCCTCCGGGGTTTAAATTTTATCCAGCCAGAAAGCTGCCAGCGCCAATGGCAGGTAAAAAAATGAGCTGAACATGAGGAGCATGGCTGCCTTCCGGTCATTCTTTTTGTAAAGATTCCAACCAAAGGCGGCATAAGTCAATGAGAGCGCCGTCACGGCAATGGCGGAAACGAGGCCCGTCTGGTTGGAGAAATAAGGTACCAGTACAACCGGGACCAAACATACCGCGTATATCGTGGCTTGCAGCCCCATGCTGGTGTCCCGTTCTCCGTTTTCAGAAGCTACGAACCTGAACCCCGCTTTTTGATAATCCTCGAAGCCGAGCCAACTGATGGCGCTGAAATGCGGGAACTGCCAAAAAAATTGCAACGCAAAAAGAGCGAATGCCAGCGAGGTGAGTTGGCCCTGAAATGCCACGCACCCGATGAGCATCGGCATCGCCCCCGGTACAGCACCTATGGCGATGGCTGCCGGAGAAATGCGCTTCATTGGCGTGTACAAAAAGGCATAGCTTAGCATGGCTATCACGCCGAAAAAGGAGGCCCAGGGGTTGAACATGGCCAATAGCATCAGGCCCACGATGCTCAACAGGCCTGCGGCCAATACGCCTTCGGAAACGCTCATGCGGCAAGCCGCTAAGGGGCGGTTGGCTGTGCGTTTCATCAATTTGTCAAAATCTCTTTCCAGCACCTGGTTCAGGGCGTTGGCTGCACCTGCCACACAAAACCCTCCGATGCAAAGAATGGTCACTGCGCCCCATGCAATGTCTCCTGTTGCCGCAATCAAATAAGCCATGACGGCTGAGAAGACGACGGTGAGGTTCAACTTGAATTTCACCAATTCGCCGTAGTCTCTCAATTTTTGAGAAACTAAGCTGAGGGGTCTGAGCGTGGCTGTTTTTATGTTATAATTCACTTGTGCTGTGCTTTCAAAATTGTAGTTGGCCCCTTTCATTCCTCGTCTTCGCTTTCGCCTTCCGCCATCGGTTCTATTTGGGGTACGAACTCACGTCCGTTTTTAGCGTAATCATAAGGCCAGCGCTGCACGGTTGGCAGATTGCCAGGCCAGTTGCCATGACCGGGGCGGATGGGGGTGGTCCATTCGAGGGTGGTGGCACCCCACGGGTTTTTGGTGGTCACTTTCTTGCCTTTCCAAATGCTGTAAAAGAAATTTATCACAAAGAGTAATTGCAGGCCGAAGGTCAGTATGGCTACAATGGTGATAAATTGGTTCATCTCAGAGAAATGGCTGAAAGTATCGAAGCTGTCGAACCTGTAATAACGGCGTGGCACACCGGCCATGCCGAGATAGTGCATCGGCCAGAAAATAGCATAAGCGCCAATTAGGCTACCCCAGAAATGGAGTTTCCCCAAGGTGTCATTCATGAAGCGGCCAAACATTTTTGGGTACCAATGGTACACCCCGGCAAACATGCCGAATATGGCCGCTACTCCCATCACGATGTGGAAGTGGGCGACGACAAAGTACGTGTCGTGCATCTGAATATCTATCGAAGAGTTGCCGAGGAAAATTCCTGTAAGTCCACCGGAAATGAACATCGAAACAAAGCCCACGGCAAACATCGACGCTGGGTTGTATCGCATATTCGATTTATAAATGGTGGATATCCAGTTGAAAACTTTCACGGCAGAGGGCACTGCTATTATGAGCGTGAAAATGACAAAGAAGTTGGAGATGAATGGATTTACTCCAGCCATAAACATGTGGTGCGCCCACACGATGAACGAAAGAAAGCCGATGGACATCATGGAAAAAACCATGGCCTTATACCCGAAAATCGGCTTGCGGCAATTTGTGGACAGTACTTCGGAAACTATCCCCATTGCCGGAAGGATGACGATGTAAACCTCCGGGTGGCCGAGAAACCAGAACAAGTGTTGGTACAATATGGGGCTTCCGCCCACATGGTCCAAGGCTTGCCCGCCGATGAATATTTCGCTTAGGTAAAAACTGGTGTCCATGGCCCGGTCGAACATCAGCAGCAGAAAGCCCGAAACCAAAACTGGAAATGATAGCAGCGCTATGATGGCCGTGATGAGAAACGACCAAATTGTCAGTGGCATGCGCCACATATTCATGCCTTTGGTGCGCAGGTTGAGCACGGTGGTCACGTAATTCACCCCACCTAATGCCACGGAGACGACGAAGAACACAAGGCTCAGAAGCCACATGGTCATACCTGCACCCGAACCATCGGAGGCTTGTGGAAGCGCACTCAGGGGAGGGTAGGCCGTCCATCCTCCTGCAAAAGGGCCGGTGCTGAGAAACATGGATAAAAACATGATGACACCGGCGAGAAAAAAGAACCAGTACGAAAGCATGTTCAGAAATGGCGATGCCATATCTCTTGCTCCTAATTGCAGTGGAATAAGCAGGTTGCTGAAGGTGCCGCTCAACCCGGCGGTGAGTACGAAAAACACCATGATGGTGCCGTGCATGGTCACCAAGGCATAGTAAAATTCCTGCGACAAGGTTCCAACGCCCGTTGCCGCATCCACTTCAATCCACCGGCCCAACAAGGGCTTCAACCATGCGAGGCTTTCTTCCGGGAAGCCCAATTGCAAACGGAAAATGACGGACATGGCCGCTCCGATGATGGCCCATATCATCCCCGTAATCAGAAACTGACGGGCGATAATTTTGTGGTCCATGCTAAAGATGTACTTCGAAAAGAAATTGGAAGCATACTTGTCACCATGCTCGTGCTCATGGAAATGGTCGTCGAATCCCAATTCAGTGATGAGCTTGTCCTCGTTGTCTTTGACGGTGGTGATTGCGTTAGCCATATTATTTGATGTTTCGGATTTTAGAATTTGGGTTTCTCAGGTCAGTGAAAATAAACTTCCAAATTCGTCAACCCTCGATTACTGCGTCAGAATTTTAACCTCTGTTAGCGTGTCTTTCGTGCTTGTTAGTGTGTCTTGTGCGCTTTTGCCGGTGGTGCTTTCTGTTTCAACAGGCATCGGTGGGCGGGGG
>SCUG01000236.1 GCA_004297645.1 Saprospiraceae bacterium
AAATACTGCTGGCGGCCCTGCCGGCCCGCCCGATAGAAAAATGCATTGCAGCCGCCAGCCTGCTGGCCCACATCATCATCGCCAAATTCGTTGACCACCTGCCATTTTACTGCCAGATGAAGCACTTCAAACGGGATTACAGTTGGGAGTTGAGCCAAAGCACCCTCAGCGACTCCATTCGCCGCCTGCTGCACCCTGCCCGAACCTCTTAACCAACTCATGGTGCGGCAGACCACCGGCAGCGATTATTTACAGGGAGACGAAAGCCGCATCCAGGTACTGAGCACACAGCGTTTTGATGAAAATGGCAAACCCCTGAAAACAGTTCCGGACAAAGCCGGCAAAACCCATCGTGGCAGGATGTGGGTGGTGCATGCCCCCCTGCTCAGGCTCGTGGTATTCAACTACGAAAAGGGGGCCGCACGGCGGAAGCTGCGAAAACTTTGTTACAGGACCTTGCGGGCTATCTCCAGGTGGACGGCTACGATGCTTACAACCAAATTGCTGTCCGTGCGGACGTGCAGCGGCTGGGCTGTTGGGCCCATGCCCGGCGCAAGTTCTTCGATGCCCGCCAAAGCGGTCCCCGCCGCAGCGAACAGGCCCCCGGCATGATTCAACAAATCTATGCCCATGATAGCCAGTGCCGGGAAGCCCCCTGCCGAAGAACGCAAAGCATACCGGGAGCAACACATCCGCCCCATCATGGACGGCTTCAAATACTGGCTGGACGAGCAGGCCCCATACGTCACCCCGAAAAGCCCCACCGGGCAGGCCTTCACTTACGCCCAAAACCAATGGCCTTATCTTTATGCTATTTTAGAAGACGGCCGCTTAGAGTTGGACAATAATCTCATCGAGAACAAAATCCGCCCACTGGCCCTGGGCCGGAAGAACTACCTCTTTGCAGGCTCTCACAGCCTGTCCCGATTCATCGGGAAGGCGGCCCAGCGCATCGCCATGATGTACACCTTCCTGGGCACGTGCGCCGCCAATGAGGTCAATCCTTATGAATGGCTGAAAACGACGCTGGAGAAAATCCCTGAGACTAAATTATCGGAACTGAATACCTTGGTGCCGGGGTATCAGCCAGAAGTTTAGCTCTCCGCAAAGGTAGCGGCCTCTGTGGTGCCAGAAAATATGGGATTGGCCGGACGCTATCACCGGAACTGCATACGCTGGTGCCATGGTATCGGCCGGAAGCATAGCTCCCCACTAAGGTAGAGGCCCGGCCGGCGGTGGGCAATATGGGGTTGGCCGGACGCTTATGGCCGTTTGATGTGACAGCCCTCATGGCGTAGCAGGTGGCCTTCGGCCATGACAAGGGAGGGGTAATTGAACTTGGGATCAGTCCTTCACCACCCTCACCAGGCAGGTCTTCGTTTCCGAAAACGTCGCAACCGGGAGAGCGCCTGGTAACTTGCCCAGTTCATCCAACCGGCAATAAACATAGTCGAACTTGTTCGTTTCGATGCTTTCACGGGTCACTTTTTCCAGCCAGCCGTAGCCTTTGGTTTCACGGTAGTAATTCACCGCCGGTTCGAAAAGCGGGTTGACGCCCAGGCTGATATTACCATCGTGGGTTTCCTGTGCCAGTACTTCCAGCATTTTTTCTGTGTTGGCGTCGTATTTCCAGTTGTTGGTGTAGGTGAAATTGGCGCCCTTCACGAACGGAAGGATGGCCAAACCTGCCAAACAAAGCCCAAGCGCCCATGACGGCCATTTTTTCAATTTTCCATCAAACGCCTCCTGGAAAAATGCGGGGAAATACAAGCCGGACAGCGGCAGGTAATAAATGGCGAACCGCTCCATCGGGTATTTTACCTGAAAAACATGAAACAGGAAAACCGGGAACAGCAGCGACAGCAGGAATGCCAGAAAAATAAAGTGGAACAGGCTGCCCGAACCTTTTTTCACCAAAAAAACAATTGCCCCGCCGAGCAGCGTTGCCAGCAGAAACCCAGAGAAAATCTGCATTCCCGTCCCATCGCTGTCCACCGGAATTTCATACAGGCATTTTGCGGCCAGCGTCTGGATGGTATCTTTCAGCAGGCCCTGGTCGCCGCCAAAGTACAATTCGTTGCGTTTCATCAGTTCCCCGACGTGCCAAAGCGCCGGCAGCAGGAGCAGGAAGCCCCCGGCCAGATCGAAAAAGGTTCGCCGCCGCAACCGGAATTGACTGGCTTGCAGGTACAGCAGAAGCCCGGCGCACGACGTGGCAAAAAAGAAAGCGAAAAATGAATAGTTGGAATAAGTGGCCAGGATGCCCGCCAGCAAAGCCCACCGCACCGGCTGGTGATCGCCTGTTTGTAAAATTTTGTTCCAAAAAAACAGGCTTGCAGCGCTGAACGCCAGCCCCAGCCCATAGCCCCTGCACAGGCTGAAAAAGTCGAGCAGGTAGGGGTTGAAAAACAGCAGCGCAAAAGCCAGCACCGCCCAGGGCGTTTTCAGTTGCTTCAACAGGCGGTGGAGGAAATAAAAATACACCGCAAACGCCAGAACATTCGGCAGGCGCAAGGCCAGTTCGGAATACCCGAAAACCTGGGCTGAGCTTTTCGCCAGGATTGAGTTTAAAACATGATGGTTTCCCGTAAACACCCAGGTTTTGTCGCCTTTCAGAATGGTGTAAGTCAGGCTTTCGTCGTGGGTGAAACTCATGACGGCAGCCCGCACGGCGACGTAAATCAGCAACAGCGCCCCCGTCAGATACGGTGCGGAAAGCCAGGCCCGGTTATTCGTGATCGGTGTTTTCATGAAATAAAAAAGACTTGTTTTAAAACGGGAAGGTAGTGTTCCCAACTCCACCATCTTTCACTCCACACGCCCTCGTAGAGGTAATTCATCCGCATATTGTAGTAACAAAAAAGTACGATCAGCGCCAGCAACGCCCATTTGATGGCTCCCCGTGGTTTTGAAAAAATATAGGAAACGATGTAACACAGCGGAAAAGCCAGAAACGGCAGCAACTCGATGTATGAACGATGCCCGTAAGCCCCGCCAAACCACCAGCACCACCAACTGCCGAAAATGTAAGTCGAAATGGCAAGGATGGCAAAAATGGCGATGGAGTTCAACCGGTTACCCCTCAGCAACGGGAATATTCCAACCAACGGGATCAGCATTACGGGATTGTACAGCAGCCACCCGTTGAGCGGAGAAAACAGAACTTTCAAAATTTGCGGGTTGACCAGAAAATCGAAGCCTTCTTTTTCGTAGGAGTAGTAGATCCAGTGTCCCGTGATGTAATGCCAGTAATACATTTGCGGGAGCCAGACGAGTACCACTGGCAGCATGGCCAATACTATTTTTTTGAAATGATGTTTCAAAAACCCAATCCTCGCTTTGAAATCCTCAGCGTTGCGGATGCCGTAAAGCAAAGGATACAGCGCCACAACACCGAGCGTCGGGCGGATCAGGATCATCAACCCCAGCAGCAGGCCAGCCAGCAGGTAATTGCCGTAAGATGGTTTTTCAAACAGCCGTGGCGTCAAAAAAACGAACACACTGGACAGGAAAAACAGGTAGGCGTGGGCCATGCTGGGCGCACGGGACATGTAGTGCAGCAGGTTCGTACTCAACAACAAAACGCTGATGACAAGGACAGCAGGCAATGCCTCGTTGCGCCAAGTTCTGTTTTTATTATTTTTTTCAGAAGATAAATTTGCTGGCGGGGGGGGGGGTAGAATATTTATTAGTGAACGCTTTAATGCCCCATACA
>SCUG01000237.1 GCA_004297645.1 Saprospiraceae bacterium
GACATTGGTGCGCTCATGCACGGGGCGGCTACTGCCGCAAAGGATTTCAAGGCTCCCTTCGAGTCCAATCCGTGCTATCAATACGCTGCGCTGCGCAACATTCTGTACCGAAAGGGCAAGGCTATCGAGCTGCTCGTCAATTACGAGCCGTGCTGCCATTTCATCGGTGAGTGGTGGAAGCAACTGTTCGGCGAGTCGGAAGGCAAAGACGGGAAGGGCATTTTCCCGGCCAGCGCGGATTTTACCACCGACCTGCATTCGCTGGGGCAATACATCCAGGATGGGCGGCGCCACCTGTTCGAGACGCTGCTCCAGATAGAAAATCCTGAGCCGGACCTCGTCATCGAAAAGGTGGAGGGCAACCCCGACGGACTGAACTACCTCGGCGGCAAGACCCTCGATTACGTGAACAAAAAAGCGGCGGAGGGCACGGCCCAGGCTCATGTGGACGGCGGTGTGCCCAATCTCGTCATCAGCCTGCCACAGGCCACAGCCTGGCATTTGGGGTGCCTCTTTTATTTTTTCGAAAAAGCCTGCGCAGTGAGTGGCTATCTGCTCGGCGTCAACCCGTTTGACCAGCCGGGCGTGGAGGCCTACAAGAGGAATATGTTCAGGCTGCTGGGAAAGCCGTAATGGCTAAACCGATGGCCGCTTTCTCTTCCACCGCCGGTGCGACCAAAGCCATTGGGACGGGTTTTGCCGGATGAGTTTTTCCAACCTTTCCGCGTAAAGGGCGGTGATGTCCCCCGCTTTGGTTTTCTCCGGATGGGCTGAAATTTCCGTGAAAATTACTTCGTAAAATCCCCGCCGCAACCGGAGCACATCTACCATGAAAACAGGGTATCCGGTTTGGTGGGCTAATTTGTCAGCTCCTTGCAGAAATGGAGTGTCTTGGTGAAAAAACCACAGCCAGTGAGCGTGCTTCACACCGGCAGGAGTTTGGTCGGCGATGAGTACGAACAAGCAGGGCTGGTCATGGTATTTCACTACTGCCCGGCCAGCGCTGGCCATACTGGCGAGGTGTAGCCCCCACTTTTTCCGGAGGCGGTTCAGGTAGTCTCCAGCGTGGGGGTTCGACAGGGGTTTGTAAATGCCCACGACCTTGTGCCGCACGGCGAGCGGGAGCGATAGCACACCCCATTCCCAGTTGCCGAAGTGGCTGCCCAGAACAATGGCGCTTTGTTTATTTTCAAAAAGAGCATCGAAAATTTCAGGGTTTTGGTAGGCGAACCTGCGTTTGAGTTCTTCTGCTGAAAGGGTCAGCCCTTTGAAGCTTTCGAGCAAAATATCGCATAGGTGGCGATAGTATTCACGCTGAATCGAAGTGATTTCAGCGGCAGTTTTATCGGGGAAAGATTTTTCCAGATTGGCCTGTACAACCTTGCGCCGGTAGGGAAGAATATGGATAAAAAGAAAGGACAAGCTATCCGACAAAAAATAAAGCAAGCGAAAGGGAAATAACCCCACCAAACGAACGAGAATTGTAAGAAGGAGCAACCCAGTTTTTTGCATGAAGATAATTTTAATAGCCCCACAAATATGACTATGTTTGCCGTCTTTGTAAAGAAAACAGCGTACCTGTGACGACCAGAAGAAATTTTCTTAGTAGCACTGCAAAAGGCACTGTGGCCGCTGCACTTGGCGGCCTTTCCGTTGGCGCATGCACTGGCACCCAACCACCTTCAACTGCAAAATCGATACCTCTCGCTCTGTCCACTTGGCCTTTTGGCACTAAGGCGAACGATGAAGCCTGGAAAATAATGGCTGCCGGAGGCAATGCCCTCGATGCTGTGGAAGCCGGCGTGAAAGTCATCGAAGCCGCCCCAGAGAATAGTTCCGTGGGCTACGGTGGTCTGCCGGACCGCGACGGCCGTGTCACCTTAGATGCCTGCATTATGAATGCTGCCGGAGATGCCGGCTCGGTCTCTTGCATCGAGCACATCATGCACCCCATTTCCGTGGCCCGGAGGGTCATGGAAGAAACGCCCCACGTGATGCTGGTGGGTGACGGAGCTTTGCAATTTGCACTGGAAGAGGGTTTCAAAAAAGAAAACCTGCTCACCGAAAAATCCAGGAAAGCCTGGGAAGAGTGGAAACTGCAAGCCCAATACGAGCCTGTCATCAATGCCGAATTGCACGATACTATCGGCATGATAACCATAGACGCCGCTGGCGACATTGCCGGGGCCTGCACCACCAGTGGGCTGGCCTTCAAAATGCACGGAAGGGTGGGTGACTCGCCCGTCATCGGGGCCGGCATGTACGTGGATAACGAGGTGGGGGGAGCCGCTGCCACCGGCATGGGCGAGCTGGTGCTAAAAACGCTCGGTTCTTTCCTCATTGTGGAACTGATGAGGAGGGGCATGTCGCCCCGGAAAGCCTGCGAAGAGGCCATCGCCCGAATTGTGCACAAACAAAAGGATTACAAAAAAATGCAGGTGGGTTACATCGCCACCAATAAAGCTGGGGATGTTGGGGCGTACAGCCTTCAGCCCGGCTTTTCTTATGCACTTTATCAAAACGATGAGAACAAGGTCGTCGAAGTGAATTCCTATCTTTGAGTAAACCGATTCATTTAATTCCCCGATTTTCTCCTTTTATTCGGCCTGCAAGCACAATCAACGCCAGCTTTCACTGTCGTGCACATCAAATGGCATTATATTTTCATTAGGTAAACATGGTGGAATCCTCCCATAACTTGATGGAGGATAGTACAAGCCGATTTACTCATTGAAAGTTCCCACTTTATGAAATTCCCTTCCTATCGTGTATTAGTAGCCGACGACCATCAGATTTTTATCGAAGGCCTCAAAGTTGTTCTCGGTCAATCCAAAGGTTTTCGTTGCGAACTTGTTGGTGCAGCGTGCACCGGCAACGCCATTGTAAAGCTGGCCTGTCAGCAGGAAGCAGACCTGCTGTTGCTCGACATGAACCTGCCCGACATGGATGGCCTCGAGGTATTGTCGCAGATAAAAGCACGGGAAATACCCTTGCACATCATCATCCTCAGTATGTACGATGAACCCAAAATCGTCAAGGCTGCTTTTAAAGGCGGCGTTGATGGATATGTGCTGAAGAGCAACAATGTGGAAGAACTTTATAGTGCCATCACGGCGGTGATGGAAGGCGAAACTTACATCAGTAGCAGTCTCTCCTTCACCAATGGAGGGGGCAGGCATTCTCGTTTGATGACGGATGGGCGTCTGAAGATTACATACGACGATCGCTTCCTCAAAAAGTTCAACTTAACACGCCGGGAGATGGAAGTGATGAAAATGGTGGGCCATGCCATGAGCAATAAAGAGATAGCTGGTGAGCTGTATATTAGCGACCAAACCGTGAGTGTACATAGAAAGAACATCATGCGGAAATTGGGGGTGTGCAGTTCCGCCAGCTTGATTAAGATGGCTTTTGAAAATAATTTGTTGTGAATGCTCCCCAACGGCCAACACGTAACGATTTTGGCACAATCGTTGAATTTAAGCAGTGATAATTGCCCGCTCCTCCTTGTAGTTTCCTTTTTATAAAATACCACTTTGCAGGTATGATTGGAAGTTTTCGGAATGTCTATATTTGCCCCGGCTTTCAATTCCTGTTTCAATTGCCGGATGTTTATTTTTTGGATTGAATTGCTGGATGCTTATATTTGTCCCATTAATCGAAAAGAATTCCCATGAACTACAACGAGTACACTCAAGTCTATTCTTCTATTCTTTCCTTTGGAAAACATTCCTGTTTCCAGTTTCCTGAATACTTGTTTGCCTTTTGTAGTTTTTCATAGATTCTGTAGATGTTGGGTTTGCAGCATTGCTGTAGGCATCCTTTGATTGATTAGGTAGCGGGCGCATTGTGAAGGTGGTATTGTTGTTCTAAGCCTTTATTGTGAACAAAAACTTACACCTGGAGAGAAAATGTTTTGGTACTGATGGCCAGCCATCCACCCAAAACTGAGTTATACCCATCAATTAACAAATTATAATGTCTATGAAAAAAGCGAGTTTTACCAGATTGCCCTTTATTCCAGCACTTTCGCTGCTGCTGGCCTTGGCGTTGAGCACTGGTAGTATTTTAGCACAGCCCCTGGCTTGCAACGATCTCGTGCAAGTCTCCATCGCTCCGACTCCGGGAGCCTGTGAGGCTACCATCAATGCCGACCAAATTCTGGAAGGCGACCCAATCCCCGGCCACGATTATTCCATCGTAATTAAGTACGGGCTAACAATTATTTTTTCTGGCATCAATGAGGTGACTATCTCTGATGCCAGTCAGTATTTGGGCCTCACTCTCTCAGTGACAATTACAGACCTCGTCACCAACAACTCCTGCTGGGGCACCATGATTTTGGAAGACAAGCTGGCCCCCGTACCTGTTTGCACTAATGTCTCTGTCTTTTGTTATGAAGATTTGAATGCCGTACCGCTGCCAATTGCTGTGGATAACTGCGACACAGATCCGGATGTACAATTGACCAACGAAGTAGTGAATACCAGCGGATTGTGCACCAGTGGATTTGTCACCATAACCCGCACCTATGTGGCTGTGGACAATTATAGCAACGTCTCCGGACCTTGCAATCAAATCATCACCGTGCAACGGCCCGCTGCCGTGGATTTTCCCAACGACATTATTTGGCATTGCCAGCAATATGCCAGCTACTCCGGCATCGTTGCTGCCGAGCCTCTAAACCCACTCGTCACCGATACTAACCCTTCCACGCCGGCTATTGATGTGAGCGCATCACTTCCTTCAACGGTACTTTCCAACACTGGTTCTGGAATAGTCTTTAATGTCATAGGACAGTATTGCAATTACCAGACAACGCACAGCGACCAAACGCTGCAAGCCTGCGGCAATACCTTTAAAATCATCCGCACCTGGACGGTTCTGGACTGGTGTACAGGTAACGTGGTTACCATCGGTGTAGGCGGAGAAGACAATGTTCAAATCATAAAAATCATGGACAACATAGCGCCAACCATTACCAGGGCGCCGTTTTCAGTGAGTGCCAACATACCGGCCCAGTACCCGTTAGGGTGCCGTTCGCAGTCATTCTTACTTGCCCCTACAAATCTGAGCGACAATTGCAGTGCTATCACCGTAAAGATATTTACACCAGTAGGTGAGGCCATTTATATTAATGGAGGTAGCGGCGCCAACGGCGGTCTCATTCCATCTCCCGGGTTGCCCCTTGGTACCCATAATGTGACTTATCAGGCCACCGATGCCTGTGGCAATCAGACCAATCTTGTGGTGCTGGTTACGGTAGTTGATGACATTGGCCCCACAGCGGTTTGCGACGAAATAACTGATGTCAACCTTACACAAAACGGCACTGCTCAAGTGTTTGCCGGAACGTTTGACGACGGCACCTACGACAACTGCTGCCTCGACCATTTCGAAGTACGCCGCATGGTGGACAATTGCGACGACGGCCATAACGATACGGTCTTTGGCCCCACTGTGATTTTCTGCTGTGAGGATTTGGATGCTAATCCCGTCACCGTGGTGTTCCGGGCCTTCGACTGTTATGGCAATCACAATGACTGCATGGTCACAGCGATTGTCAACGACAAACTGGCGCCTGTGCTCCAAAGTTGTCCTGCTGGCCAGCGCATCACTTGCGACTGGTATGCTGATAACATAGAAACTCAACTGGCTGACCTCAACGGCGATCCCAGCGCGCAAAGCCAGTTCCTTGACCAATACTTCGGTGCCCCTGTTTTTTATGACAATTGCTCCTTTGAACTCAATTATGGCATTAACATAAACATTAACCAATGCCTTGAAGGCACCATCACCCGCACTTGGTCGGCCGATGACCCAAGTGGCAACCACAGCGGACAAACCTGCACACAGGTAGTCAATGTGGACCAGGTGTCCGACTGGGTGGTGGAGTTCCCCATTGACCTCTTGGTGACATGTGGCAACACGGTTCCCAATTTTGGCGAGCCACAGATTTTCCATGAAACCTGCGAATTAGTTGCCACCTCGTATGAAGACCAGATTTACACGGTCGTGCCCGATGCTTGTTATAAAATTGTGAGAAACTGGACTATCATCAACTGGTGCGTAGTTGGTGGCAACATTGACCAAGAAGTGACGGAGCAACCGGAAAACCAGCTCGGTCTGCCTTATCCCCAATGCGACCTTGACGGTGATGGAGATTGCGATGACCACACCTTCCGCGATAGCTGGCGCAGCGGCCCTGCTACCAACCGCCCAACCGCGGCACAGGCTACCCAAACTACCAACCCCGATACCGACCTCGATAGCGACCCTTGGGACGGATACATTATTTACCAGCAAATCATTAAAGTCATTGATGATGTAGATCCATTGTTCCCAAATGGTTGCATCATACCCGAAGTCTGTATTCTTGGTAATAACTGTGGTGCAACCGTGTTACTGCCCACCCCAGAAGTGCAGGATTGCAGCCCCAACCTGGTCTTTAATGTCACTTCCAATTTGGGCACCGGCTTTGGCCCCTTCGTGAATGTGGCTCCTGGCACCTATGATGTCACCTATAACGTGATGGATAACTGTAACAACCAGACTGACTGCCACACCACCTTAACAGTGGCGGATTGCAAAAAACCGGTGGCATTTTGTAAGAATGGTTTGGTTGTCGAATTAGATCCTCCAGCCGATACCGTCCAAGTGACCCTTTACCCAAGTGATTTCAACGCAGGCAGTTTCGATAACTGTCCCGGTGATTTGCTATTTTCGTTTTCTGCCGACACCGCCGATACCCAACACACCTATTATTGTGGGGATGTTGGCCAGCAGTTGGTTCAATTGTGGGTGACCGATGCTTCTGGCAATCAGGATTATTGCGAGACCTTCGTCATCATCCAGGCAAACATCGGGCAGTGCCCCGGCGACACCCTTGCCGTGAATGTAAGTGGCGCCATTGCCAATGAGGACGAGAGCTCCGTGGGAAATGTCATGGTGAACCTCAGTGGCGGAAGCAGCGGTGCAGTGCTTACTAACACAAATGGCCTGTACAATTTTGCGAACATCTCCATCGGCAACGACGTGACCGTCACGCCCGAAAAGAACGACGATCCGCTCAATGGCGTAAGCACCTTCGACCTCGTGCTCATCACCAAACATATTCTCGGCGTGCAATTATTGGATACGCCTTATAAACTCATTGCTGCGGATGCCAACAACTCGTCGTCCATCACGACTGCCGATCTGGTGGAATTACGGAAACTGATTCTGGCCATCATTCCTGAATTTAGCAATAATACCTCCTGGCGTTTTGTAGATAAAGCCTATGTTTTTCCGGAATCAGCAAATCCGTGGTCGGAGGAGTTCCCCGAAGTCATCAACATCAACGACATCCCAGCCAGCGTGCTCAATGCCGATTTCGTTGCCGTTAAAATTGGCGATGTCAACAGTTCTGCTAACCTCTTAGGTGGAACGGAAGGGCGCAGCAATAATCCGTTCATCCTCATGGCTGAAAACCAATTGCTGGCCGCCGGACAGGACGTAAGAGTTGAAGTGAATGCCAGTGATTTAAAGGTACTCGGTTATCAGTTCACCCTGAATTTCAACCGTGAAGCCCTTGATTTTCAGGAGTTGATTTCCGGCGTAGCCAAAGAGGAAAACTTCGGCTTTACCCTCCTTAGCGAGGGTGCCATCACTACCAGTTGGAATGGTGATGCATCGGGCGGGCACATGCTGTTTACCTTGGTATTCCGTGCACGTAAAGCGGGCAATCTCAGCGACTACCTGAGCCTGAATTCCCGTTTCACTGTGGCCGAAGCGTACAATCTGGACGGCGCTTTGATGAGCGTCGAATTGACCTTCAATGGCCAGCCAAGCTCAGATTTTGAGCTGTACCAGAATGTCCCAAACCCATTTAAGAATTCAACCCTGATCAACTTCAACCTGCCAGATGGCGGTGCCGGCAAGCTGAGCATCTCCGATATTTCCGGAAAAGTGGTGCTACAGATCGAGCGTGATTTTGAAAAAGGGTACAACGAAATAGTTATCAATCGCAACGAATTGCCCACTTCGGGAGTGTTTTATTACACCCTGAAAACGGCTGCACAAACGGCAACCAGAAAAATGATTGTCGTCGAATAAAATTAACCTGGAGGTGGAGGTGCTCTCAAAGTTGGTGCATCTCCACACCCTATCATTTTTGGCAAACTACTTGTAATGGTTTTGATTATGAAAAAATATCATGTTTACTCCACAGTCTTTGCCCTTTTCTTCTCCTTTGCATTGGTGGCTCAGGAGGTGACGCTCAAAACGCCCGACATGGTCGTAGAGCCAGGGACCAACATCCACCTTGACATACAAGTAGAGAATTTCAACCTGATTACTGGCGTCCAGTTTTCACTGAATTGGAACCCAGACGTGCTTGAATACATAGGCGTGGACAATTTCGGGTTGCCCAACATGAGTACCGAAGGCAACTTCGGCACCACAGAGGTGGAGGCCGGAAAGCTCCGGTTTGCCTGGTACCAACTTGAACTCACCGGTATTACGCTCGCCGACATGGAGGCCGTGTTTTCCGTTTGGTTCAAAGTGATTGGCGCTCCCAACGCTGCAGCTGACCTCCTCATTACCAATTCACCCATCGTAGTGGAAGTGGTTGGTACGCAGGGCATGCTGCCTTTCAACATTCAAAATGGGAACATTACGGTGGCTGGCCCCAATGCCAGCACAGAGACATTCACGACAGATTTCGTACTTTTTCAGAACAGCCCCAATCCATTTACAAGCATCACGTACATCAATTTCGATTTAAACAAAAGTACATTGGCCCATTTGAGTATTTATGACAACGCCGGCAGAGTGGTTTATAAAAACTCGGAGTTTTACTCCAGCGGGTCGCATGCGATACCCATCAGGCGGGATTTGTTCCAGAGCGCTGGTACTTATCTCTATAGCCTGCGAACGGATCAAGGCACTGCCACAAGACAGATGATTGTGCAATAGTGCATTGTTCCTTTGGAAAAACTACCGGCTTGGGAGGCCGGTAGAATTTCCCATTTTACCCCCCCGTAAGAACTGATTTTTTAACCGATTACTTAATTATTGTCCCAATCTCGAACATATGAAAAGACCGATTACCAACCTCGTCATTGGCGTCGCCTTTCTTGCGGCATTTGCAACGAAACTCGCAGCCACGCCCACCTTCACCGTAACACCACAAACTATAACTGCCAACGCAGGTGATGACATCACCGTTGACATTGTCGTGAGTGGCTTTACGAATATTCTCAGCTTCCAGTATTCCATGAATTGGAATGCTTCCGTGTTGAGCTTTGTGTCGGTGACCAACATTACCACACAGATAGGTGGATTTACGGCCGCCAACTTCGGCCTCAGCAACACCGGCATTGGCCAACTGGCAGTGTCGTGGTTCGACCCCGGTGTTTCCGGGGTAACGCTGCCTGCCGGTACCGTGCTTTACAGCCTTACATTTCACGTGCTGACCACCAACGCCACCACTATTTCCTTTTCGGGAATACCCACTCCCATCGAGGTGATTGATGGCGGTGGCAACAGCATAGGATTGATTGCCCAAAACGCTTCCGTCAATGGCGGCGGTGGTGGCGGCGGCGGTGGCGGCGGCAATCCACCTCCCACGGGATTTGCCATTATAGCCTCCGACGAGACGGTGGCATCTGGCAATTCATTTTGCCTCGATGTCAGCGTGAATGAATTTGTGGACATCGTGTCCATGCAGTACAGCATGGCATTTGACCCGGCTAAACTGCAATTCACGAGCCTACAGGGTTTCAACCTCAACGGCCTCTCTGCCGGTAGTTTTGGCGTAAATCAGGCGGGTATCGGCGTGCTGACCCTCTCATGGCTCGACCCCGAAGTGGACGGCGAAACGCTACCAAGCGGCACCGTTATTTACCAAGTATGCTTCAAAGCCATTGGTGCCAACAATTGCAATAGCCCTACGCAATTCAGCTTTACAAATACCCCAACTCCTGAGGAAGTGACGAACCTGGCGGGCAATATCGTGCCCTTCCAGGGTGTCAACGGAGACATCTCCATCTGCGATGGTGGTGGTGGCGGCGGCGGCAATCCACCGGTGGTGGGCTTTGCCATTATTGCTGCTGACGATACCATCCCTTCGGGAACGTCATTTTGCATGGATGTGAGTGTCAATGAATTTACCGACATAGTGTCCATGCAGTATAGTATGGCCTTCGATGAAACACAGTTGCATTTCACCGGTGTGCAAGGA
Source organism: Saprospiraceae bacterium (assembly GCA_004297645.1). Lineage (GTDB taxonomy): Bacteria > Bacteroidota > Bacteroidia > Chitinophagales > Saprospiraceae > UBA6168. The sequence goes on from SCUG01000237.1 coordinate 10,223, forward strand.
TTTAACCTCAACGGCCTCAGCGCCGGCAGTTTCGGCACCAACCAGGCGAATAACGGGGTGCTCACGCTCTCGTGGCTCGACCCCGAAGTGGATGGTGAGACACTGCCCAATGGCACCGTCATTTACCAGGTTTGTTTCGACGCCATCGGGCCGAACAACTGCTCCGGATCCACCTTGTTTGAATTTACCAATACTCCGACGCCGCAAGAAGTGACTAATTTGGCTGGTAATATCGTGCCCTTCCAGGGCATCACAGGAAACATCATTATTTGCGACAGCGTGCCGCCACCACCTTCCGGCGGGCTGACATTTGCAGCAGCAGACGTTACGGCGTCAGCCGGGCAAAATGTCTGCGTGGATTTCAGTGTTTCCGGGTTCGACTGTATCGTCAGCTCCCAGTTTTCCATACATTTTAACCCTGCCATTGCCACCTTTAGCGGCGTGCAGGGATTCGGCTTGCCGGGCCTCGCTGCCAGCAATTTTGGCTTGGCGAATGCCACCAACGGCACCATTACTTTTTCATGGTTTGACCAAACGACCAACGGAGTAACGCTGGCCGATAGCGCGGTGATTTTTCAGTTGTGTTTCAATGCAGCCGGTACTTCTGGTCAGTCCACGAATATCACATTCAACAGCACACCTACTGTGATAGAGGTGACGGATTGCAATGGCCCCGACCCTGTGGCGGCAACTTTTGACCCCGGAGTTTTTACCATCGGCAATAGCTGTGCAGGAGCCGTAACCATCGGAAACCCCGTCATCACTCATGTGGCATGCAAGGGCGGCGCCACTGGTGCAATAAATATTACACCTACCGGTGGAAACGGCAGTTACACTTACGTATGGAGCAACGGCGCCACTACCCAGGATTTATCGAATGTGGCGGCCGGGAGTTATACCGTCACGGTGACGAGTTGTGGAGGCAGCCAAACGCAAACCGCCACCTCTACCGTCAGCGAGCCAGTGAGCGCCATCAGTATGGTGAGTCAAGTGACCAATGAGACTTGTTTCGGACAAAACAACGGTGCAATTGACATCACCGTGACCGGCGGTTCGTTCAACCCACCCGGCTGTCTGAGCTATACTTATAACTGGAGCAATGGCGCCACGACGCAAGATTTGAATAATGTGGCACCGGGATTTTACACTGTCACCATCACCGATTGTCATGGATGTCAGTTGGTTTCCGATCCGATACAAGTGGCAGGGCCACTCTCGCAGTTTTCCGCAATTGCTTCGGCCAACCCGGCGAAGTGTTTCGGCTCCTCTAATGGTTCCATCGTAGTGACGGCTACCGGTGGCGTAGGCCCCTACCAATATAGAATAGTCAATATCGCACCTTACCCGGCATGGAGTACTGGCAGCACTTTTGCCGGCCTTCCAGCGGGCATTTATACCGTGCAATCGCGGGACGCGCTGGGCTGCATCCTCACCACGCAGGTAACGGTGACACAGCCCACTGCGATTTCTTTGCTCATTTCAGCGCAAAACGCCACGGGCAACAATTGCGACGGTCAAATCACCTCCATCGTAATGGGAGGTACTCCTCCGTACAATTGTTTGTGGAATGGACCGAACAACTTCCTATCTCTTGACTGTAACTCGCTGACGGGACTTTGCCCCGGAGTGTACAGCGTAACGGTGACCGATGCCAACAACTGTACGGCTACCGGCAATACGTTTGTGGCAGCACCACTTTCGGTGACTTTTTCAAAAAAGAATGCCTGTTTTAACTCCTGCGATGGTTCCATCACACTGACTTCCGTAGGTGGTATTCCTCCGCTCCAGTATGCCTGGAGCAACTCAGCTTCTACCCAAAATATCACTAACCTTTGTTCTAACTCTTACACGGTGACTGTCACCAGTCCCACAGACGGGCAGCAGAGCATACTCACGGTGAATATCTCCCAATCTGGCGCCCCGGTTAGTGTTACAAATGCTGTGGTGACGCCGCCGACTTCTTCCATAGACTGCAATGGCTCGGTAACAATCACTGGCGTAACAGGAGGTTTTGGGCCACCATTTACTTATGCCTGGAATAATACAAATACCGGGAAGACTGCCACAGACCTTTGCGATGAAACCGAATATCTTGTGACCATCACCGATGTGAACGGATGCGCGACTGTGGCGTCGTACATACCCGATTTCGTGCCCGTGCCGCTGGTATCGCAATCTTCCGCAGCGCCATCCTGTTCCGAGAGCAACACCGGCTCTCTTACATTGATAAACAACGGTGGACACGCGCCCTTCGATTACTCCATTTCGAGTGCTGCTTCGGGCACGCTGACCCACAACGCTGAGCCGAATAGCGTCTATACCTTCAACAACCTGGCGCCTGGCACCTACACTGTCACCATCGTGGATGGAGCCACCGGCCCAGACCAGCAGGATACGACTTTTACCCAAGAGGTAGGCACCGTGGTGCTGGCCATCAACCCGGTACAAATTTTTCCGGCTACGCCTACCCAAAAAGGTAAAATCAAGATAGTACCCAGCGGTGGAGCCATTCCATATACTTACATCTGGAGTAATGGTTTGACCGCTCAAAATCCAATAAACCTTGACGCAGATTGCTACGACCTCACTTTGGGCGACGCCAATGGCTGCTTCCAGGTTTTCACTGACATTTGTGTAGGCCTGCTCTCCTCATCCAACGTCATGGTGAAACCTACCTGCCCCGATGACCTGGGTTCTATCGCAGTGATACCGGAGGGCGGCAACTGGCCTTATAACTATCAGTGGAAAGATGCCAATGGCCAGATTATTGGCGCCGATTCCATTTTGATGAACGTGCCTGCCGGCAATTATTCTGTCATTATCACGGATGCCCTCGGTGTATCTATTTTGGAAAACTATGAACTCAAGGCTGTGTCCAATCTCGATGCGACAGTGGCCGTTACCAGCAATTTTAACGATTACGCTATCCGCTGCAATGGCGGAAACAGCGGAGTGGCTACTGTAACGCCTGTCAATGGCGCTGCACCATACACCATCCATTGGAGCAACGGTGCAACCTCTGCCACAGTATCCAACCTTACTGCCGGTGAATATACCGTCGAGGTGACTGATATGCAAGGCTGCAAAGTACCGGCATCAGTGAACGTCACCGAGCCGCCCATGCTCACAGTGACGGCAGAAGGCGAGCGCAGCGGCTGTGGCGAAAATAGCGGCCTGGCCACAGCCTTTCCCGGCGGAGGAGTGGCGCCATACGCTTACCTCTGGGACGGTGGCCAGACTACCCAAACAGCCATCCTGTTGCAGGGTGGCAACATTCAGGTGCAGGTGACCGATGCCAACGGGTGCTCTTTTATTGGAACCGCGGCAGTGCCAACCTACAAGCCCCTCCTCGTCACGGGCTTCTCCGAGCCTGACGAAGGCTCGAAAAATGGTAAAGCCGTCATAGTGGTGAATAGCGGGACATGGCCTTATACCTTCGTCTGGAAAGATTATACCGTGCAGGATAGCGTCCTTTCCGAGCTATTCCCCGGCGATTATTTAGTGAAAGTGACCGACCAAAACGACTGCCAGCAGACCCTCATCATCAAAGTCGGCGATGCCACCCAATGCGGCGAAGTGCGCTCGATTATTACGCCGGAAGGCGACGGACTTAACGAAGAATTCCTCATTGGCTGCCTCTCCCGGTTCTCAGACAACCGGCTGGAAATTTACAACCGTTGGGGCCAGCTCGTGTATAAGATGATAAACTACAACGACAGTGACCTCTGGCGGGGTACCAACAACCGTGGCAACGACGTGCCCGATGGCGTGTACTATTACGTCTTCGAATACACCGACCCGGTGACCGGAACCCGTGAGGTGAAAAAAGGCAGCGTCACTGTGCTGCGCAAGTAAAGATGAATGATGAATGATGAATCAAAGGGCTACTTGGTTCATCATTCATCATTGTTTCCAAAACCGATTAAAATCCTTGAACATGAAAAAGTTATTCTTTCTTATAATGGCTGCCGCCCTGTTTCAGACGGTACAGGCGCAAACTGCCAAAGTGGGATCCACCACTACCACCTTGTCCACCATCTTCGCTCATTACACCTTGAACCCGTTGCTCATTGATCCTGCCTATGCGGGTTTTACAGAGACCCATCACCTCAACATGAACATCCGCAGCCAATGGACGGGGTTTCCGGAAGCGCCTAAATCTTACCGAATCGGCTACAACGGCCCTATCGGCAAGACCCTCGGCGTAGGAGCCAACCTGCTGTCGGAGAATCTCGGCAACGTGTCCGTGTTGCGGTTTCAGCTCAATTACGCTTTCCGATATCAAATCAGAGATGTGAAACTGGCCGCTGGTTTTTCTACCGATTTCTACTCGATGAAAGTGGCTGAATCGGTCATACAAAATCCGCTTTATGAAATTGGCGACCCCATCGTGCAGGATGCTGTGGACGGCAATAAAATTTTCGATGCAGCGCTGGGCTTTTGGAGTACTTTCAAAGACCGGACATTTATCGGCCTCACATTCTCCAACCTCGTGGTGGCGAAAATCGGCGACATCGAGTCAGGCTCACCGGAAGGTTCACTCTTCCGGTATGTGGTGCTCAATTTCGGCCATGTCTTTGACATTGAGCCGTACAATTTCACCGTTGAACCCTCCATGATGGTGCAGCGAATCAAAGACAAACCATTTCAGGCCGACTTCAATTTGAAAGGCTCTTTCATCAATGATAAACTTATCGCAGGCATTTCCTACCGGGCTGGATTGGGCGGAGTTGCGGGCCTTTTGTTGGGTACGAATATTGACGTTTTCAAGCTCTATTACAGCTACGATGTCAGCTTTCAGAATGTGCAGCAATACAATGGTGGCACCCATGAAGTGACGGTGGCTTTCGACTTTGACGGCGGCCGCAAGCGCTTCGACCGCACCCCTGTCAGAAACTAACTGTGGCCCTTGTTTTGGCGCAGCCAAATACAAAGGGCCGTCAAGAATAGA
>SCUG01000238.1 GCA_004297645.1 Saprospiraceae bacterium
ATAAAATAAAGGCCGGCTGGCAGTTCCCAAACATTTATGCTCACGTGACTATTTTCGGCCTTGTCCAATTTGCCGAGTGCATTGCCGCGGCGATCCCATAGCCGCACAACGCCACGGGTATTGTGTGCCTCGCCGCCGAAGTCAACTTTTACCCAATCAATGGCGGGATTTGGTACGAGGGCAAACCATTTGCGGTTGAGCCGTTCGCCCAGTTTTACAGCGCCCGCAAAAAACGGTGAATTGCCGGGGCCGCCAGGCTGAGTTTCGCCGCCGCAAGCGAAATTATCAGGGGCATAGTTGCCGCCATAGCTGTAAAAAGCGGTAGGCTCCGCCCCTATATCAATCACCGATAAATCGTTGCCAGGGTTGGATCCCATGGAATTGGGCAGTTGGGCGAACGGGTCGTTTTCATTGTCTATCAGTTCCGGCTGTGCCGTTAAGACACCGCCCATCTTCACCGTGAAAAGCAGGGTTTCGATGTTGGCGGCCAAAGCGATGGCCGGATAATCCATGATAAATCCGGCAGAATAATACACCTTGTCAGGTGATTCACTTGGGCCACTAATTGCGCTGTCAACTACCCATGTGCCACTGACGCTGGTCAAGGCTACCATGACAGCACCAGTAGATGCCACAAGGGTTATCTGACCAGATCCAGTAATGGTGTTGCCGCTCAGCGGAAGGTCGCCGCAGGGTTGTACATACACCCCGTAGGTATCGCCGGAGCCGGCCATGGGCTTAATGGTCAGAAAAAGTTGGGCGGAAATGTCATTGGCCAGAATGGCCAGAAAGAGCGCGATGAAGAGTGTTAACTTGTTCATTAGTTTTTGATTTTTAATCCAGGCTTGTAAAAGAGGGAAATGGGCAGAGGAGTGCTGGGAAATTTGCAAGGAATGTGCCAGACTGCCGGGCGGCCATTTTCGCATTTGGGGAAGTCATGGATTTTTGCGAGCATTGGGCATTCAAAAGACCGGTGCGCATCAGCAGCCACCATTTTAAAAACATCCGTTCAAAAAATCATGCCGCTCGAAGAGACCAAGCATTTTTGGAGAGCTACCATTAATTTATAAGGGGACACTAAAAACAAATCATGCGAATACTCAGCCTTCTCATACTGCTCCTTTCCCTCGCCGCCTGCCAGCCGCACGAAACGGCAGACACCATCCTCCTCAACGGCAACATCTATACGGTGGACAGCCAGATGCCAAAAGCCCAGGCCCTGGCTATCAAAGGCGGGCGCATCATGCACTTGGGCACCAATGAAGAAATAGAAAAATTTAAAGGCCCTAAAACCAAAGTCATCAATTTGGATGGAAAATTCGCCATGCCCGGCTTCATCGAAGGCCATGGCCATTTTTCCAGCCTCGGCCAAAGTCTGATGAATCTCAATTTTCTGAAATCCCGAAGTTGGGCCGGCATCGTAGAGCAGGTGCGTCAGACCGCCGCCAAAGCCCAACCCGGGGAGTGGATTTTCGGCCGCGGCTGGCACCAGGAAAAATGGACAGAGCCGCTCGACCGGCAGGTACAGGGCTACCCCTTCCACGACGAACTGAGCGCCGCCTCCCCCAACAATCCCGTGCTGCTCGAACACGCCAGCGGACATGCCGTTTTTGCCAATAAAAAGGCGATGGAGGCAGCAGGCATTTCCCGCGAAACACCCGACCCCACCGGGGGGCGCATCGTGCGCGGCCCCTCTGGCGAGGCCATCGGCGTATTCGAAGAACAGGCCGCACAGGCCATTTACAAGGTTTATCAGGAGTACCTCGGCAGCCTGTCGGAAAAAGATAGACTGGAACGTTGGTACAAAGGCATCGAGCTGGCTGAAAAGGAGTGTTTGTCAAAAGGCATTACTTCTTTTCAGGATGCCGGTTCTTCATTCGATGAAATCGAGCGCTACCAAGCAATGACGGAAAAAGGGGAACTTGACCTGCGACTCTGGGCTATGGTGCGCCACTCCTCCGCAGACCTGAAAGACCACCTTAACGGTTTCCCCATCATCAATGCGGGCCGCCATTTCTTCACCTGCCGGGCCATCAAAACAGAACTCGACGGCGCCCTCGGTTCTTATGGCGCATGGCTGCTCGCCCCTTACAACGACAACCCCGGCTCTACCGGCCAAAACACGACCCCTATAGACGAGGTAAAAGCCATCGCCACACTGGCCCGCGACCACGGCATGCAGCTCTGTGTGCATACCATCGGCGACCGCGCCAACCGCGAACTCCTCAACATCATGCAAGAACTGACCGCCGCCGGAGGCAAAGACCTCAAGTCCCTCCGCTGGCGCAGCGAACACGCTCAACACATTGACCCCGCCGACATCCCCCGCTTCGCCAACCTGGGTGTCATCGCCGCTATGCAAGGCATCCATTGCACCTCCGACGCCCCATTCGTCGTGAAACGCCTCGGCGTGGAGCGTGCCCGCACAGGAGCCTACGCCTGGCGCAGCCTGCTCAATGCCGGCGCCGTGGTGACCAACGGAACCGATGCCCCGGTAGAAGATGTGTCGCCGCTCGAATGCTATTACGCTACAGTCACCCGCCGCCGCCATCAGGAAAAAGACAAAGGCTTGGAGCTTTTCCCCGAGCAACGCATGACGCGGCAGGAGGCCATAAAAAGCTACACTCTCTCATGCGCTTATGCCGGATTCGAGGAGGATTGGAAAGGCTCCCTCATGCCCGGCAAAGTGGCCGACATCGTGGTGCTGTCGAACGATTTGCTGACTTGCCCGGAGGAGGAGATTTTGAAAACGGAGGTAGTGATGACGATGGTGGGGGGAAAGGTTTTGTATGAGAAGAAGTAGGATAAAAAGTTTTGCTTGAAGTCCAAGATGTGACCTTACTGCTTCATTCCTGTCCTTGGTTTTGAATTCTCTCTTTGTTCTTATGGGTTAAGGAAGGTGCGCAAAACTACCTGGCGAATTCACCGGGTGACTTCGAGTCACCCGGTGAATTCGTTTCTGCAAAACTTACCAAGTTATTTTGCACACGTTCCCAAATGATCTTTTTATACCAACAAAACGCTCCAACTTACTACGTTGTAATACTTTTTTGGTTCTTTATGAAATTGTGTGGGTAAGCATCTATTATCCCCGATTATTCGGGGACGATACAGGGCTTTCCTGTAAAAAATTGACTATTATCA